>NZ_JBHYVC010000018.1:0-14095 GCF_042749965.1 Streptomyces sp. NPDC059454
GGGGGGGGGGGCGGCGGGGGCCCGGGGGGGGGGCCCCCCCCGGCCGGCCGCCCCCCCCCCCGTCCGGGCGCCCCCGCCCCCCCCCGCCGGCCCACGGCCGGGCTCCCGCCGTCGCCGCACCGGCGGGTGTCACCGCACGCGGCGCCGTCCTCGGTGGTCCGCCCCGCCGGCTTTGCCCGCTGACCGTCGTGTACGGAGCTGACCGTCGTGTACGGAGCTGACGGACTACCGGGCACTGTGCGGCGGCCGCCACGGCGCCCTCCTAGCATCCGACGCGTGACCCTCGAAGGACAGCTTCCGGAACTGGGGACGGCCGTGCGCGACTGGCGGTCCCGGCGCAGGCTCAGCCAGAGCCGGCTCGCCGACCTCGCCCACGTCTCGGCCCGGCACCTCAGCTTCGTCGAGAACGGGCGGGCGCGGCCCAGCCGGGAGCTGCTGCTCAGACTGACGGATCACCTGGAGGTACCGGTCCCGCAGCGGGACGCGCTCCTGGTGCGGGCGGGCTACGCACCGCTGTCGCGCCCCGCGCCCGGGGCGGCGCCCGCTCACCCGGCCGGGAGGGCCGCCGTGGTCGAGGGCATCGGCGGCTGGGCGCCGCCCGGGCAACCGCCGTGGCCCGGGGAGCGGCGCTGCACCGTGTGCGGCGCAGGGGGTCCCCGCGCCGGAGCCGGGCCCGGCACGGGCGCCCCGGACACGGTCGACGCCGCCGTCATGGCGGGCGGCCGGGCGCTGCGCTCGGCCGGTGCGTCCGGCGTCGACGCGCTGCTGCTGGCCACGGCCACGCCGGCCCGCTCCGGTGGGCCGGCGGCCGCCCCGCGGGTCGCGGCCCGGCTGGGGTTCGCCGGGGTCGCCTCGTTCGAGGTGTCGGCGTCCTGCGCCGGATTCCTCCACGGCCTGGCCGGCGCCGTCGCCCTCGTCACGTCCGGCACGGTGGACCGGGCCCTGCTGATCGGCGCGGACGTCGTCGCGGGCGAGGGCCGGCAGACCGGAGGCGCGGGGGCCGTGGTGCTCGGGGCCGGAGCGCCGGGACAGCCCGGCGCCGTGGGCAAGGTGGTGCTGGGCGGCCGCGGCGCGGCAGCGCCCGCGCCCGGGGAGGATGACGGGCGCCGTGCGGGTCGGGCCGGCCGGGAGCCGCTGCGGGGCGCGGGGCTCGCGGCGCTGCGCGGGGCCGGGTGGGAGCCCGGGGACATCGACGGCGTCGTCGTCCACCCGGCCGTGTCAGGGCTGTCGGCCGGGCCGGACGGGCTGTTCGGCCCGGCCGTCGTGAGCGGCGGGGGCGTGGGAGCGGGGGCGCTGCCGTTGCTGCTCGCGCGGGCCGTGGCGGAGGGCCGGTTCGGCGCGGGGGAGCGGGTGCTGCTGGCCGGTCTCGGCGAGGGTGCCGTGTGGGGGGCGGCCGCACTGTGCCTTCCGGCGTCGGCGGCGGAGCCCGTGACGGCGTGAGCGGGGTCACCCGCACGGGGGCCGGCCCCGGCGGTGCCGCGACGAGCGGCGGCCCGTCCACGCCGCCGGGGCGTTCCGGCGCCGCGCGGCGGTGCACGGGGTCCCGACCCGCTCGGGGAACGGCTCGTGCACCGGCCCGGGCGGCATCCCGGAAGTCCTCTCGCGTCCGCCCCGGGTGCGCTGTCCGGCGGCCGCGTGAGACGACCCGCCTCCCGGGTGCCGCCCCGGGCTCCTTTCTCCCGGTGGTCCGCCCCGGGTGGTCCGCCCCCGGTGGTCCGCCTTCCGGCGGCCCGCCCCGGGTGGTCCGTCCCCCGGTGGTCCGCCTCCTGGTGGTCCGCTCCGGGTGGTCCGCCTCCTGGTGGTCCGCTCCGGGTGGTCCGCCTCCCGGTGGTCCGCCTTCCGGCGGTCCGCCCCGGGTGGTCCGCCTTCCGGTGGTCCGCCTCCTGGTGGTCCGCCCGCGGCGGCGGCCCGGCGGGCTCGGCGTGCACCGGTTGTGCCCGGCCCGGGCTGCCGGCCCGAGGAGGGCCTCCACCAGTGGCAGCGCCCCCATCTGTTTCCAGTCGACCGCCGACCGATCCGAAAGGCCGGACATCCGATGACCGTTTCCGTCGAAGAGACCTCCGAGAGGACCGACAACCCGCCCGACCCCAAACGGTGGCTGGCGCTGGTGGTCATCCTCTTCGCCTCCTTCATGGACCTGCTGGACGTGACGATCGTCAACGTGGCGGTGCCCGCCATCCAGCAGGACATAGGCGCCAGTTACTCGGAGGTCGCCTGGACGACCTCCGGCTACGCGCTCGCCTTCGCCGCGCTGCTGATCACCGGTGGGCGCCTGGGCGACCTCTACGGGCGCCGCCGGATGCTGCTGGCCGGCATGGCCGGGTTCACCGTCTCGTCCCTGCTGTGCGGGATCGCCGCCGACCCCGGCACGCTGATCGCCGCGCGGGCGGTCCAGGGCGCCACCGCGGCCCTCATGGTCCCCCAGGTGCTGTCGATCATCCATGTGACCTTCCCGCCGGAGGAGCGGGGCAAGGTCTTCGGGGTGTTCAGCGGCATCGGCGGACTGGCCCTGGTCTTCGGTCCGATCCTCGGCGGGGTCCTGGTGGAGGCCGACCTGCTGGGCTGGGGCTGGAGGCCGATCTTCCTGCTGAACATCCCGGTCGGGATCCTCACCTTCTTCGCCGCGCTGTACCTCGTCCGGGAGTCCCGGGACGCCGACGCGCCCCGGCTGGACCTGGTCGGTGTGGTGCTCGCCACCACCGGTGTGCTGATGCTGGTGTACCCGCTGACACAGGGACGCGAACTGGGATGGCCGGCTTGGTCGTTCGGGATGCTCGGCGGGTCGGTCGTGGTGCTGGCCGGCTTCGTCGCGTACGAGCGCAGGCTCATCGCCCGCGGCGGCTCACCACTGATCGCGCTGGAGCTCTTCCGTGCGCGCAGCTTCGCCGCCGGCTTCGGCGTCAACTTCCTCTACAGCGTGGCGTACGGCACCTTCTTCCTGATGTGGACCATCTGCCTGCAGACGGGGCTCGGCTGGTCCGCGATGCGCGCCGGACTGACCGGACTGCCCATGTTCCTCGGCCTTTTGGTGTCGGCGGGTACGACGGTGCAGTTCCTGACGCCGAAGTTCGGGCGCAAGGTGCTGTTCGCGGGCGGCGTGCTGCTGATCGCGGGAGCGCTGGGGATGGTGTGGGCGTACGACCGGTACGGCGTGGAGATCACCTCCTGGGAGATGAGCGCGCCGCTGTTCGTCTTCGGCCTCGGCATGGGGGCGGTGCTGGCTCCCGTGCTCGACTTCGCCCTCACCGGCGTCCCGCACAAGGTCGCGGGCTCCGCCTCCGGTGTCCTGAACACCTCGGGCCAGCTCGGCAGCGCGGTCGGCATCGCCCTCATGGCCGTCTTCTTCCTCTCCGGCCTGCCCGGTCAGTCCGGCAAGGGCGTCGATGCCGTGGAGCCGCAGATACGGCAGGACCTGGCGGCGGTCGGCGTCACCGACACCCGCACCGCCGACGGCGTCCTCGCCGGCTTCCGCGCCTGTGTGCACGACCGGATGGCCGACGTCAGCCCCGAAGCGGTGCCCAAGAGCTGCCAGGAGCGGCTCCCGGGCGTCCCCGACGGCCGGTCGCCGGCCGTGCGGGAGGTGCTGGACGAGCACCTCCCCGAGATACGGGCGGAAGCCTTCTCGGGGGCCTTCCGGATCGGACTGTTCTCCGTCACGGGCCTCTTCGCCCTGATGACGGTCCTGATGTTCGCCCTGCCGCCGTTCGCCCGCCAGGAGAAGGACGCGGCGGCCCTCATGTGACGACCGGGACGTACGGCGCCCGCCGCCGACCGCGAAGGGCCCGGGGCCGGAGGAACGAATCCTCCGGCCCCGGGCCCCGTCACATCGTGGCCGTCGTCAGGACGTCCGGCGCGTCAGTGGCTCTTCTCCAGCTCCACCTTCGGCAGCAGACGCTCCAGCGGCGCCGGGAACCACCAGGCGCGGCGCCCCAGGAGCTGCATCACGGCCGGGACGATGAGGCAGCGGATGACGACCGCGTCGACGAAGATGGCGACCGCCATGCCGAAGCCGGTCTGCTGGAGCAGGCGCTGCGGGCTGAGCATGAACGCGCCGAAGACGACGACCATGATCGCGCCGGCCGCGGTGATCACACCGCCGGTGTGGGCGAGGCCCTCCCGGACGGCCAGGGTGTTGTCCTTGGTGCGAACCCACTCCTCGTGGATGCGGGAGACCAGGAAGATCTCGTAGTCCATCGAGAGGCCGAAGACCACGGCGAAGATCATCACCGGCAGGTACGCCTCGATCGGGCCGGGTTCCACACCGAACCAGCCGTGCTGGAAGACCAGCGTGATGGCGCCCAGCGCGGCACCGATGCTCAGCAGGTTCAGCAGCGCCGCCTTGAGCGGGATCAGCACCGAGCGGAAGACGGCCATGAGGAGCAGGATCGACATGCCCACGACGATCGTGACGAACAGCGGCATCCGGTCGGAGACCTTCTGCGAGTAGTCCTCGGCCGCGGCCGTGGAACCACCCACCAGGTACCGGGCACCCGTGTCCGCCGCCAGCGGGGGCAGTACGTCGTCGCGCAACTCGGCGACCAGGTCGGACGTCTTCTCGTCCTGCGGCGAGGAGGAGGGGAAGACGAGGACCGTCGCGGCCTCCCCGTCCTCGGTGGGAACGGGCGGAGTGGCGGCCGCGACACCCGGGACCTCGCCGAGCGCCCGGGTGACGACGGTGCCCGCCTGCTCCGCTCCGCCCTCACCGCCGTCCACGATGACGATCAGCGGGCCGTTGAAGCCGGGGCCGAAACCGTCGGAGAGCAGGTCGTAGGCCTGACGGCTGGTGGTGTCGGGCGCGTCGCTGCCCGCGTCCGCGAAGCCCAGCCGCATGGTCAGCGCGGGCACGCACAGCGCGCCCAGGATCACCGCGGCGGCCAGCAGCGCGGCCAGCGGCCGGCGCTGCACCCCGGCGGCCAGCTTGCGCCAGGTGGCGCCCTCCTCGGGCTTGCCGCGGGCCGCGCGCTTGGCGGCCCGCGCGGTGAACTGGCGGGTGAAGCGCTCGCCGAAGATGCCCAGCAGGGCGGGCAGCAGCGTCAGCGAGGCGATCATGGTGACCAGCACGGTGAGCGCCACCGAGACAGCCATGCCCTGAAGCGAGCCGAGACCGAGGGCGACCAGACCGAGCAGGGCGAGGATGACCGTGCAGCCGGCGAAGAACACCGAGCGGCCGGCCACGTCCAGCGCGTCCTTGGTGGCCCGTTCGGGGGCGATGCCGCGCACCAGTTCCGCCCGGAACCGGGCGAAGATCAGCAGCGCGTAGTCGATGCCGACACCGAGGCCGACGAGGATCATGACGTACGTCGTCCAGTCGGCGATCGTGAACAGGTGCGACATCAGGACGATCACCCCGAGTGTCGAACCCACCGCGAACACCGCGGTCATGATGGGCAGCCCGGCGGCGATGACCGTACCGAACATGAACACCAGGATGACCAGCGCGGCCAGCAGACCGGCGCCCTCGGCCGCGCTGCCCGAGCTCTCGCCGAGCACCCGGGCGGCGTCACCGCCCAGCTCGACCTGGAGCCCGTCACCCTCGATGGCGGTGGCGGCGTCGTAGATCTTCTGGGTGTCCTCCTTCGGCATCTCCTTCGAGGCGACCTCCAGCACCACGGTCGCGTAACCGATGGTGCCGTCCTCGGAGAGGGCGGCGGAGTCGTCGTACAGGCTGCGCACCTGCTCCACGTTGGGCAGGCCGGCGACGTCCGCCAGCATGCCCTCGACGCGCTGCTCGGCCTCCGGGGTCCTCAGCCCGTCCTCGTCGCGCAGCACGATGGAGATCGTGTCACCGGCGCGGGCCGCGCCGTGCTCGGCGAGCACGTCGGCCGCCGCCTGCGACTCGGTGCCGGGCAGCGCGTAGTCCTCGCGGTAGTCGTCGCCCACCACCGTCGCGGCCGCCCACACGCCCACCAGCACGGTGAACCACAGGATGAGGGCCAGCCACTTCCGACGGTAGGAGAAGCCGGCGACGCGTGCGAACACGCCTTCTTGGCTCTGTGTCTGGGTCGTCTCTTCGGTCAGGGTCATGGTTGCTTCGGTCTCTCTCCACAGGGTTCACAGTGGGTCGGTGTCCGGCCGGCGCCGCAGCCGCGCCTGGGTGGCGAGCAGCAGCGGAACGGCGCAGATCAACAAGGGCAGCAGCAGACGTTGTACGGAGCCGTGGGCGACGTGCTCCCACAGCGGCAGCCGGTGCCCGGCCAGCAGGGGCAGTGCCGCCATGACCGCGGAGGTCAGGGCGTAGGAGTGCGCGCCCGCCTGCTGACCCGTCAGCACGCGGGCACGGCGCAGCGGCGCTCCGGTCAGCCGCAGCGCGGCCGAACTCATGCCGTGGGCGAGGAACAGCAGGGCGACCGCGGCCGCCGTCGGGGCGCCGGTCGTGGTGGGTGCGGGCCGTCCCGACTCCTCGTCGACCACGGAGGCCAGCGTCCAGCCCCAGCCGCAGGCCAGCACGCAGCTGCCCGCGACCACCAGGGCGTCGCACACCGGCCCGCCGCCCGCCGCCCGCCAGCACAGGCCGGCGTTGCGCACCAGCCAGCCGGCCAGCAGCGGGACGAGCACCAGCCACAGTCCGCCGGTCACCTCGCCGACCAGCGCCGGGAAGCAGCCGGCCAGGACCGTGAGGGCCAGCAGCAGCCAGCCCTCGTGGACCACGGACAGCGGCCACAGCGCACCGCCGGCCCGCCGCCGTTCGGCGCGGTCGCGCCCCAGGTACGGCAGCGCCATGCCCAGGCCGATGTCCGCTCCGCCGAACACGAAGTACACGGCGAAACAACCGGCGAGCAGCACGACGGCGACCAGCTCCACGACCGTTCACCGCCGGCGGGGCCGGGGGCGGCCGTGGGCGTACCGGCGGGCGTCCGGGAGGACGCCCGCCGGTACGCGTGCGGACACGGGGGACCGCCGGCTCCCGGGCACGGCCGGCGGGCTTGCCGGAACGCGCCCGGGAGCCGGGCGGGTACGCCCGCCGGCTCCGGGGGATGTAAGCCGACGGGCGGGATCAGGGGTGGTCTGCTGTTCCACGCCTCCACAATCGGCCCACGGCTCGATCTCCCGCGTCGGCCGCCGGATTGCACCCCGCGTACGACGCCGGGTGCAGGCCGGTCCGGGGCGTACCACCGGGGATGCACACCGCGGCCGCCCCGTCTCCGGTCTCGGCGACGTCACCGCAGGTCAGGGCGTTCCAGGGGTCTCGTGCCCGGGTGTGCGGGGCCGCACCGGCACTACAACCGGGGTGGTGCGGGGGTACGGGCCGGCCGGGACCCCGCGGGGCGGGGCGGCACGACGGCGCGGGGCCGGTGGGGTCAGCTCAGCCAGCCCGGCGTGATCATGCCGGATTCGTAGGCGGTGATGACGAGCTGGGTGCGGTCACGGGCACCGAGCTTGGACATGATGCGGCTTACGTGCGTCTTGGCGGTGGCGGGGCTGAGCACCAGCCTGCGGGCGATCTCGTCGTTCGTCAGGCCCGCGCCCACCAGGCCGAGGACCTCGTGCTCGCGCGCGGTCAGGGCGTTGAGCCGCGGGCTCGGGTCCGGGTGACGGATCCGGTTGGTGAACTCCGCGATGAGCCGGCGGGTCACCTTGGGGGCGATCAGGGCGTCGCCCCGGGAGCAGACGCGGATGCCGTGCAGCAGCTCCATCGGCTCGGTGTCCTTGACCAGGAACCCCGAGGCGCCCGCGTACAGGGCGTTGAACACGTAGTCGTCCATGTCGAAGGTGGTCAGGATGAGTACCTTCACTTCGGACAGCCGCTCGTCCCCGGTGATCCGCCGGGTGGCGGCCAGACCGTCCTCCTCGGGCATCCTGATGTCCATCAGGACGATGTCCGGCAGCAGTTCACCGGCGAGCCGCACCGCCTCGACACCGTCGGCGGCCTCGCCGACGACCTCGATGTCGTCCTCGTCGTCCAGGATCGACCGGAATCCGGCTCTCACGAGTCTCTGATCGTCGGCGAGCACGACTCTGATGGGCGTCGTCATGCGCCACAGGGTAGTCACACGGCGGACGATCCGGCCATGTCGGCCACCGGAACCGGCCGTCAGCGGTCCGCCGCCGCGCCCGCCACCGCGGGGGCGGAACCGCCGGACCGCCGGGTCTCCCCGCCCGCCGGGCACAGAGGCAGCCGGGCCTCCACCCGGAAGCCCGAACCGGTGTCGCCCGCGGTCAGTTCGCCGCCCAGCGCCCGGGCCCGCTCGGCCATCCCGGCGATACCGCTGCCGGCGAAGCCGTCCGCCGCCCCCCGTCCGTCGTCCTCGACGCGCACCCGGAACTCCTCCGCCGCGTAACGCACCTCGATGACCGCGTGGCGCGCCTGCGCGTGACGGGTGATGTTGGTCAGCGACTCCTGCACGATGCGGTAGGCGGCCAGTGAGATCTGGGGCGGGATCACGGACGCCTCGCCGTGGGTCTCCAGCGTGACCGCGAGGCCGGTCGACCTGGCCCGCTCGGCGAGTTCCCCGAGCCGCTCCAGACCGGCCGTCGGCGCGGTGGGGGCCTCCTCGTCCACCTGGCGCAGCACGCCGAGGGTGCCGCGCAGTTCGCGCAGCGCTTCCTTGCTGTTGTCCCGCACGAACTCCAGGGCGCTGATCAACTCGGCGGTCTGCCCCGGGCGTTTGGCGCTGCGGTGCAGGGCCGCCGCCACCTGCACGTTGATCAGGGAGATGCTGTGGCCCAGTACGTCGTGCAGCTCACGGGCGATCCGCAGCCGCTCCTCGGTGGCCGACTGACGGGCCCGCACGTCGCGCTCCCGCTCGGCGGCCAGCGCCCGTTGCTCCGCCTCGTGCTCGAACGCCTGCCGCACCCGCATCGCGTGGCCGAACGCGATGACACTCAGGAACCAGCCGCTGAGCAGCATGATCGACATGTTGTCGACCTTGCGCTGGTCGCCCACGGCGACGAACTCACCGTAGGTGACCACCAGCATGACGACGACGGAGAGGCTCACCACGACGGTGAGCCGGCCGACTCTGGCCAGGGTGTAGATCGCCACCATGAAGACGACCACCGGCGTCGGCCCGTCGCTCTCGGTGAGCTGGTAGTACGAGACTCCCGCGAGCATGGTCGCCGCCCCGACGGAGACGGGCCACCGGTAGCGGAAGCCGAGCGCCAGCCAGCCGACCAGGGCCAGCGCCCAGCCCAGCACCTCGGCCGGCGAGGTGTCGGCGCCCTCGAGCCAGGCGCGCGCCCCGCAGTCGACGAACAGGGCGAGGCCGGTCAGCGCGACCACACGGTCCAGCCGGAATGCCCGGGCCCAGGAGGGAAGCATGGTGTTCAGAGTACGGACCTTCGTCCGGCCGGGCCAGGCGGACCAGACCGGTACGGCCGTACCCTCAGTCACGGAACGTCGCTTTCCCGCCGCCCTTCGCGACGGCCTCCAGCAGCAGCCCGGGCGGACGGAACCGGGCGCCGTACCGCTCGGCGAGCTCCTCGCACCGGGCGGCGAAACCGGCCGGTCCGCCCCGGTGGCCGTTGACGTACTGCAGCGCGCCGCCGGTCCAGCCGGGGAAGCCCGCGCCGAACAGCGAGCCGAGGTTGGCCTCGGCGACGGAGCCGACGGCGCCTTCCTCGAGACAGCGCAGCGCTTCCAGTGCCTGACCGAAAAGCAGCCGCTCCGCGAGGTCGCCCGGCGGCCGGGCGGCTCGCCGGGCCGGCTCCCGCTCCCGGGCGGGCCCGGGCGGGGGCGCGGAGCCGTGCCGGTGCCACAGCGCGACGGCCGCGGCCGGATAACCCGCTCCCTCGGCGGCACGCCGGGCGGAGACCGGGGCGACGCCCTCCGCGGCCAGTGCCGCGCCCTCCTCGGCGAACCGCTCGCACAGGCGGGCGGCGAGCGGGGCGGCGAAGAAGCCGGGGGAGGTGTCCACGCCGACCGGGGGCGTGCCGGCGGGGCCGAAGGTGAGGGCGCCGGGCGCGAGGACCCGCCGTCCGTGCCGGGCGGTCACGGCGCGTACGTCGCGGAAGAACGCCTGGATCATGTTCTTGGCCGTCTGCCCCGTCACCAGCTCCACGAAGTAACGGGACTCGATGACCTGCGCGGTCTCGAAGTCGACCTGGGCACCCTCGACGGCCGCGGCCAGGATGTTGCGGGGCGCGGGGTAGGGGGCGCCGCCTGTGCGGGCCGCCAGCGTCGCGGTGAGGGCGGGCAGGACGGCTGCGAGCCCGGGGTCGGCCGGGGTGCCTCCGGGGATCCGGTGGCCCGGTGTGTCCCAGGGCTGCCGGGAGGTGGGGTGGGCGTCGATGAAGGCACGCGCCCGGACGGTCAACTCCTCGGGTGAGTCCACGAGTTCGTGGACGAGACCGGCGTCCAGCGCCTCACGGGGGGTGTGGCGTCTGCCGGTCAGCAGCACCCGTGACAGCGCCTCCCGTACACCGAACAGCCTTACCGTGCGGGTCACCCCGCCGCCCGCCGGGAGCAGGCCGAGGGTGACCTCGGGCAGACCGGTCAGCGTGCCCGGGGCGTCCAGGGCGACGCGGTGGTGACAGGCGAGGGCGATCTCGTACCCGCCGCCGAGGGCCGCCCCGCCCAGCGCCGCGACGACCGGTCGCCCCAGCGTCTCGACGCGGCGCAGCGCCCGCTTGACACGCAGGGTGAAGTCGAGGAGTTCAGCGGCCTGTTCGGGGCCGGCACCGCTCAGGTGGTCCAGGTCGCCGCCCGCGAAGAAGGTCTTCTTGGCGGAGGTGAGGACAACACCGCGCACCGATTCCCGCTCGGCCTCCAGCCGGTCGGCGACGCGGGTGAGGTCGGCGGCGAAGGCCTCGTGCAGGGTGTTGGCGGACCGGCCCGGGTCGTCGAGGACCAGGGTCACCACCCCGGTGTCGTCCCGCTCGAAGCGGATGGTGGAAACGTGGCTCACTGTTCGGTGCCCCTCACGTGGCCTGGGTCCTGTCGTGCCGTGGCGGCTGCTTCCGTGCGGTTCGGCGCGGGTCCCGCACGCGCTCGACGACGGTCGCGATGCCCATCCCGCCGCCCACGCACAGCGTGACGAGGCCGAACCGCTTGTCCTGACGCTCGAGTTCGTCCACGAGCGTGCCGAGCAGCATGGCGCCGGTGGCCCCGAGAGGATGGCCCAGCGCGATGGCGCCGCCGTTGACGTTGACCTTGTCCGGTGACAGGCCCATGTCCTCCAGGAAGCGCAGCACGATCGCCGCGAACGCCTCGTTGACCTCGACCAGGTCGATGTCGTCGATGGTCAGCCCGGCCTTGGCCAGCGCCTTGCGGGTGGCCGGGGCGGGACCGGTCAGCATGATGGTGGGCTCGGTGCCGGAGACGGCGGCGGAGACGATCCGGGCGCGCGGGACGAGGCCGTGGCGGTCGCCCGCCTCCCCGGAGCCGATCACGACCAGGGCGGCGCCGTCGACGATGCCGGAGGAGTTGCCCGGGTGGTGGACGTGGTCGATCTCCTCGATCCAGTGGTACTTCTGCAGCGCCACCGCGTCGAAGCCGCCGCGTTCGCCCAGCTCCGCGAAGGACGGCTTCAGCGCGGCCAGCGACTGCGCGGTGGTGCCCGGCCGGGGGTGCTCGTCGTGGTCGAGCACGGTCAGTCCGTTGCGGTCGCGCACCGGCACCAGCGAGCGGTCGAACCGTCCCTCCTTCACCGCCTGGGCGGCCCGTTCCTGGGACAGGGCCGCGTACTCGTCGACGTCCCGGCGGGTGAAGCCCCCGACGGTGGCGATGAGGTCCGCGGAGACGCCCTGGGGGACGTACCCGGTGGCCAGGCCGGTCATCGGGTCGAGGAACCAGGGACCGCCGTCGGAGCCCATCGGCACCCGGGACATGGACTCCACCCCGCCCGCGAGGACGATGTCCTCCCAGCCCGAACGCACCTTGGCGGCGGCCAGGTTGACGGCTTCGAGACCGGAGGCGCAGTACCGGTTCTGCTGCAGGCCGGCGACCGTGTCGGGCAGGCCCGCGGCGAGCGCGGCCGTCCGCGCGAGGTCCGCGCCCTGGTCCCCGACGGGGGCGACCACGCCGAGCACCAGGTCGTCGATCGCGGCCGGGTCGAGGTCCGGCAGGCGACGGCGCAGCTCGTGGATCAGTCCGGTCACCAGGTCGATGGGTTTGGTGCCGTGCAGGGCGCCGTTCGCCTTGCCCCGGCCGCGCGGGGTGCGGACGGCCTCGTAGACGTACGCCTCGGCTGTCATGCGGGGGAACTCCTCGGGTGCGGGGGACCTGTCACCGGCGGCGGCTCACAGCCACTCCTTCACCCGCTCGGCGAGCTTGACGGGATCGGGGCCGGTCAGACGGACGTTGAGCTGGGTCACCCCGGCCTCGCGGAACGCCTCGATGCGCTCACGGACGTAGGACTCGGGACCGCACAGGGAGACCAGCTCGGCGAACTCGGCGGGGACGGCGGCCTCCGCCTCCCGCTTCTTCCCGGCCAGGTACAGGTCCTGGATCCGTTCGGCTGCCTCTTCGTAACCGTAGGCGCGGGCCAGGTCGTTGTAGAAGTTCTTGCCCTTGGCGCCCATGCCGCCGACGTAGAGGGCGATCATCGGGCGGATCAGGTCGCGGGCGGCCGCGGCGTCCTCGCCGACGGCGAGCAGGGTGCCCGCCGCGATCCGCAGCGGCCCCCGCCCGGCGGACCGGGCGGCCAGCCCCTCGTCCAGGGAGGCCCCCCAGACCTCGCGGGCCTTCTCCGGCACGAACAGGTGCGGCAGCCAGCCGTCGGCGATCTCCGCGGTCATCCGGACGTTGGCCGGGCCGAGCGCCGCGAGATGGACCGGGATCTCCTCGCGCACGGGGTGGTTGAGGAACTTCAGCGGCTTGCCGAGCCTGCCGCCCTTCTCCGGCGGCAGCGGCATGTCGAGGATGCCGTGGTGCTCGATCACCTCGCGCCGCCAGATCCGCCGGCACAGCTCGACGGTCTCCCTGGTCCGGCCGAGCGGCTTGTCGTACGGCCGTCCGTGCCAGCCCTCGATCACCTGCGGCCCGGACGCGCCCAGCCCGAGCAGGGCGCGGCCGCCGGAGACGGAGTCGAGGCCGGCGGCCGTCTGGGCGATCAGCGCGGGGGTGCGCGAGTAGACGTTGAGGATGTACGAACCGATCCGTACCCGCTCCGTGCGCGCCGCGAGGTACCCCATCGTGGTGGGGGAGTCGTAGCCGTACGCCTCGGCGACCCAGACGCAGTCGAGTCCCGCCCGTTCCAGCTGGACGATCTCCTCGACGGCCCTACGGGGGTCCTCCGCGTAGGGGAGGGTGGTGGCGAGTTCCATCGGTCTTCTCTCCTCGGAGCGGCTCAGAGCACCGGCATGCGCAGGGCGGCGTCCAGACGGATGGTCTCGCCGTTGAGCATGGGGTTGTCGATGACATGGGCGACGAACGCGGCGAACTCGTCCGGTTCGCCCATGCGCTGCGGATGCGGGATCTGCCGGCGCAGCAGGTCGCGGACGGGCGGCGGCACCGTCTCGAGCAGGCCGGTCTGGAACAGGCCGGGGGCGACGGTCACCACACGCACGGCGTGCTCGGCCAGTTCCCGGGCCAGGGGCAGGGTCATGCCCACGATGGCGGCCTTGGAGGCGGCGTAGGCGCTCTGGCCGGCCTGGCCGTCCCAGGCGGCGATGGAGGAGGTGGTGACGACGACACCGCGTTCCCCGTCCACCAGGGGCTGCGCCACGATGCGCGGCACGGCCTGGCGCACGGCGTTGAAGGTGCCGGTCAGATTGGTCTCCACGACCGTGGCGAACTCCTCCAGCCGCATCGGACGGCGGCCCATCATCCGCTTGCTGTGGGCGCCGCCCGCACAGCAGACGAGGGTGCGCAGCGGGCCCATCTCCTCGGCCACGTCCATCGCCCGGGCGACATCCTCCTCCAGCCGCACGTCGGCGGCCACGAACGCGGCGGCGGGGCCGAGTTCCTCGGCCGCCGCCTTGCCTGCCGCCTCCGTGCGGCCGACCAGGACGGTCTTCGCGCCTTCCGCGATCAGCCGCCGGGCCGTGGCGAGACCGAGTCCCGTCGTCCCTCCCGTGACCACCGCCACCGTGCCGTCGAGCCGCATCGGCCCACTCCTCTTCTCCGGATGTGCCGTCGGCTCCCGCCTCGGACGGCGCCGTCGGGCCATGACTGGTGAACTGCCGGATGACTGCCCGGCCGCGCGGGAGCCGGTAC
>NZ_JBHYVC010000018.1:14105-122367 GCF_042749965.1 Streptomyces sp. NPDC059454
CCGCCGCGGGGGGGGGGGCGCGGTTCCCGGCGTCCCCCGGCGCGACGGTGGCGGCCCGGCCCTCGCCTTCCCGCCCGTTCCGCGGCCGGGCGGGAAAGCGGGGGGGACGTGCCGCAGGGGTCAGGCGGACGGCTCGTGCCAGCGCAGGACGACGGCGCCCGCCGTCATTCCGGCGCCGACGGCGAGCAGGGCGATGACATCGCCGTCCTGGAACGGCCTTTCCCGGTGTGCGAGGCTCATCGTCACGGGAATGGACGCGGCGGCGATGTTTCCCGTGATCCTTCCGTAGTCGGGCACGACGTGCTTTTCCAGGCCGACGAAATCGCCGACCTTCCGCACCAGTCGCGGATTCGCCTGGTGGATGACGAGACGGTTCAGTTCGCTCAGCCGGACGCCCGCCTTGTCCAAAGCGGAACTGAGAATCTTCGGGCCCATTTCCAGCACGGTGCCGGTCACCCCGCGCCCGTCCATCTCGAACCAGCCGCCGGTGTGCGGAATCGTCGCGAAGTGGGCCTTCGAGCCGTCGGCCCACAATTCGGTGGCGAGGATGCCGTAACCGTCGGGCACCGGGGCGAGCTGGACGGCGCCGGCACCGTCGCCGAACAGCGGCGCGGTGCGCCGGTCGGCCGGGTCGACGCAGCGTGTGAAAACGTCCGCGCCGATCACCAGCGGGTGGCGGGCGACGCCCGCGCGCACCATGCCGGCCGCCGTGGTGAGGGCGTACACGAAACCGGAGCAGGCCGCGTTGACGTCGAGGGCGGGCGCCCCCGACAGGCCCAGCCGGTCCTGGACGTAGCAGGCGGTCGCCGGCACCGAACGGTCGGAGGTGACGGTGGCCAGCACGAGGAGGTCGGGTTCGACGGGGGCGTCGCGCAACGCCTTCCGGGCGGCGTGTGCCGCGAGGTCGGACGTCGACTCGCCGGGTGCCGCGTGATGGCGGGCTTCGATGCCGATGCGATCACGAATCCATTCGACATCCGCGCCCGTGGCTTTTCCCACGGATTCGTTGGACACCGCGGGGCCGGGCAGATAGGCGCCGAGACCGACAATTCCCAATGAGGTGCCTGTATCGCTGGCTGTCACTTCAGCCCGCCTTCCTTGACATGGGTGCAGGGCTCCTGACGCCGTTTTCGACGGCGCTCTCGATGCACGGTGAGCTTGGCAGCCCGGCAGGGGAACCGGTCAACGGAAGGAAGGTGGATCCGTCAAGTTCCGCGAGGAATCGCGGTGGACCTGACAGATAATGCCGAACGGCGTGTACGCGGCCCGCCACAGACCGTCCAATGGGGGCTCCCCGCGCGCCCGGGCGAAATGCGCCGCCGTCGGGCCGGCACATTGTTCCGGCGGACGTGAAGGGCCGGGGGCGGTGTGAGGGCGGCCCCGACCGTCCTCTCCCAGCCATGCCCGTCCAAAAGTCGATGCCGACCTGACAGACAATTCCGCCGCGGTTGTCCGGCGAAGACGGTGAAACGTTGACTGGCGACGACAGTGCCGGCCGCCCGCGCCACCGGTCGAGACTGGCATGGCAGCCCAGAGAAGGAGTTGACAGACCAGGTGAAACGCTCGGTGACGGACGCGGCCGCCCGGCCTGCCCCCGCCCCGCCCGCGACCGCGGAACGGCCCCGCGACAGACCCCGGGGCCCCGGACGGGGCCTCGTCGGCTCGATCCGTGTGGTCGCGGTCCTCGCGCTGACCTGCACGCTGCTCCAGGCGGCGTCCGCCGGACTGTTCGTCACGGGCGACGTCGGCATGCTGGACCTGCACGGCATGAACGCGGGGTTGGTCATCCTGCTGACCCTGGCCCAGACGGTCAACGCCGTGCTGCTGTGGCGCGGGAACCGGGCACTGAGGTGGCCCATGGCGGCCGGTCTGGTGATGATCGTGCTGGTCGGCGCCCAGCAGGTGATGGGCGACGAACGGGTCATCGCCTGGCACATCCTGCTCGGCACCGCCCTGGTGGGCGTCAAGACCGCCATGCTCTGCTGGGCGTTCACCCTGCGTCCGGTGCCCGCCGCCCCGACGACGGAGGTGGCACGGTGAGCGCCGCGCGGACGACGCCGGACCCCGTCCCGGACGGCACCCGCCGCTCCCGCATGTCCCGCCGCCGGCTGCTGGCCTACGCCGGCGCCGGCGGCACGGTCGCCGCCCTCGGCGTCACCGCCGCGAGCCGGCTGCGCCTGTCCGGCGAGACCACGGGCGAGCAGCTCACCAGCACGGCCCGGCTGCCCCGGCCCTTCGAGGTGCCGCTGCCCGTGCCGCCGGCCGCCACGCCGGTCAGCAGCGCGAACGGCGTGGACACCTACGAACTGGAGCAGCGGGAAGCCCGGCTGGAGATCCTGCCCGGTCTGCGGACCACCGTCTGGGGCTACGACGGACTCTTCCCCGGCCGTACCCTCGTCGGCCGCCGTGACCGGCGCACGGTGGTGCGGCTGCGCAACCGGCTGCCGGTGCCCACCTCCACCCACCTGCACGGCGGCGTCACACCCCCGGACTCCGACGGCTACCCCACCGACCTGCTGCTGCCCGAGGGCGCGGCGGGCCGCCGGGACTGGACCACCTCGATGTCCCACGGCTCCGGCCACGGAGACCACGGAGACCACGGCGACGGCTCCCGGCCGGCCGGGGAGGCCCCCGAGGGCTGGACGTTCAGCCGCGGGGAGCGGGAGTACGAGTACCCGCTGGACCAGCCCGCCGCGACGCTCTGGTACCACGACCACCGCATGGACTTCAGCGCGCCCCAGGTCTGGCGGGGTCTCGCCGGGTTCTTCCTGGTCCGCGACGACGAGGAGGAGGCCCTGGGGCTGCCCGAGGGCGAACGGGACGTCCCCCTGATGCTGTGCGACCGCTCCTTCGAGGAGGACGGTTCCTTCGCCTATCCCTCCCTGGACCCGACGCTCACCGAGAAGGCGGGGGTCGAGGACGCCTACCACGCGGGCGTGCTCGGCGACGTGCAGCTCGTGAACGGCGCGCCCTGGCCCGAGTTCGAGGTGACCGGCGCCCGCTACCGCCTGCGGCTGCTCAACGCCGCCAACGCCCGCCGCTACCGGCTCGCCCTGGAGGACGGGGAGGGCGGCAGGCGGGTCCCGCTGGTCCAGATCGGGAGCGACTGCGGGCTGCTGGACCGGCCGGTGACCCACGAGACGCTCACCATGGCGCCGGCCGAACGCTTCGACGTGGTCGTCGACTTCTCGCGGTACCCCGCCGGCAGCGAGCTGACGCTCGTCAACACGCTGGGCGAGGGCGACATGCGCAAGGTCATGCGGTTCCGGGTCAAGGGGCGGCGGCGGGACGACAGCCGCGTCCCCGCCCGGCTGGTGACCCCGGACCGGGTGAGCCGCCGGCAGGCGGTCGAGGAGCGGTCCTTCGACTTCCGCATGACCACCGAGGGCGGTCACTCCATGTGGACCGTCAACGGGCGGCCGTTCAGCACCGACGGCGTCTGGGCCGCACCGCGCCTGGACACGCTGGAGGTGTGGCGCTTCACCAGCGACTTCCACCACCCGGTCCATCTGCACCTGGCGCACTTCAAGGTGCTCTCCCGCAGCGGCGGGGCACCCGCGGCCTCGGACGCCGGGTGGAAGGACACGGTGGACGTGCGGCCGTACGAGGTGGTGGAGGTGCTGGTCCGCTTCCGCGGCTACAAAGGGCGGTACATGATGCACTGCCACAACCTGGAGCACGAGGACATGGCCATGATGGCCAACTTCGACATCGTCTGACCGCGGCCCGTGTGGGGAAAGCCGTCTCCCGGTGCGGGTGTCCGGCAGGCGGCCGGGGCGGCCCGGGTGCCGGAAGCGTCACCCCCGCATCCCGTAGAGGTCGGGCAGCGAGCGGCACCGGTCGTCCGCGAACACGGCGTACGCGGCCCAGCTCCGGGCCCGGGCGGCCGCCTGGCGCCGGTGCTCGGCGTAGGCCCGGAACGCCCTCGGGAAGTCCGCCGCGTCGCAGTCCATGAGGTCGCTGAGGTGTACGGCGTCCTCCAGGGCCTGGTGGGCGGCGTGCTGCGCGGCGAAGGGCAGGGTGGGGCGGTCGGTGTCGGCGGTGAGCACCACCCGGTGGTCCGCCCAGCGGTCCACGGGAGTGCTCGCGCACGGGACCCACATCCGCCAGTCGTCGCAGAGCCGCAGCAACTCCCGCACGGCCTCGGCCGCGTCGGGGAGGTCGCGGGTCACCCGGACACTGTCGACGGGGATGCCCTCGAAGGTCCGCTCCCGGGTGCTCAGACAGTGCACGGCGACCTCGAAACGGCCGTGACCGGTGGGACACTGCATGAGCTGCCAGCTGTGCTTGGCCCACACCGTCAGCATGTCGGAGCGCAGCGCGGCCGGCAGCCGCTCGCCCGGGACCACCGAGTGGTAGAAGGTGTTGTGCGAGGGGCGCAGCCCGGCGCCGGTCACCTGGCGGTGCACCGGCGAGCAGGAGCCGCCCGCCCCCACCAGGGCGTTGCCGCTGAGCCGTTCGCCGTTCCCGAGCACGACGGTCACCCGGTCGGCGGTCTGCTCGTAGCGGACCACCGCCGATCCCGTGTGCAGCTCGATGTCAGGGTTGCCGCGGCAGGCCGCCAACAGGACGCCGAACAGCTCCGTACGGCGCACCACGGTCGAGGGACAGCTGGGGGGCCGCGGGCCGCCGCCCCCGGGCACCACGGCCAGCGGCATGCCCGTGGTGCCGCTCAGCAGACGCAACGCGCTGATGGCGACCCCGTGTTCGCGCACCGCGTCGCCCACGTCGAGCCGGTCGAGGGCGCGCAGCGTCTGCGCGGAGAGGCGGATCCCCGTCTCCAGTTCCCCGAAGGAGTCCTCCTGTTCCAGCACGAGGACCCGGTGCCGCTGCTGGGCGATGGCCAGGGCAGCGGTAAGTCCGTTGATGCCCCCGTCCGCGACGATGACATCGGCCTTGGGGAAGGTGGTGTTCCATTGTTGCGCCACATCTCATCCTGGCTGGTGAAGGAGGACTGCCGGAACGTCCGCCCGTGGCGGGGGTGTTCCGGGGCTTCAGACGGTGATGCCGTTCCAGCGGGGAGTCCTGGCGTAGCGCGGCTCGAAGGCCAGCCGGCACAGCAGCCGCACCGGCGCCGGCAGCTTGCCGAGCACCTCGGCGCGGGTGGCGGGGGAGGCGCCGTCCAGCGCCCAGGGCAGGAATTCGGCGGCGCCGCCGAGGCCCTGCGTCTTCTGGAGGTACTTCACGTACTTGCTCCAGCCCGCCGCGCCGAGATGGGTCTGCGCGAGCGGCAGGGCCAAGTCCTCCTCGTGCTCCATGTGGCCGATCAGGGCGTCGGCGGCCTCCTGGGCCGCCGCGGCCAGCCCGGTGGCCGAGCCCGCGGTCAGGCAGGCGTCGACCTGGGCGAGCAGCGGGTCGATGCGGCCGTGCTCGGCCTCCATCATGTCCAGGACGGCCACGTCCCGCGGGGCGGTGACCTTCTCCCTGAGCTGCGGCCAGATCGACTCGTCCTCCGCCACGTGGTGGATGTGGAGCTGGCGCTTGAAGGTCTCCCAGCCGTTGCGGACGCTGGGGTCCGTGCCGCGGCCGGCCGCCGCGGCCGCCGCCATCCGCCGCAGGTCGCGGGCGAACGCGTCGTGCGCGAAGTACATCAGGGAGAAGTCGATCTCGCCGGGGATCGGTGTGCGCACCCGCATGGCTCCACTGCGGGTGTGGTCGGGGCTCTGTGACGTCATCGGGGGCTCCTTCGGCGGGGCGGTCGGGTCGCACGGCGCTCGACGCGCGGACCGTTCCTGCTCAGTGTCCAAGTATCTTACTCAGGAAGTTTCTCGGTAATGAAGGTTCTGTTTCCGCCACTCCGCGCGGAAGACCGGTGGAGTCGGCGGAATCGGATGCGCACCCCGGCACGCCTGGGGGGTGCCGGGGTGCCGGGGTGCGGGGACGGCGGGGGAGGGACGGGGTCAGGGACGGAGCGCACGGTCCACCAGCGCGGCCGCCGCGCCCGTGTAGTCGGCCGGGTCGCACAGCCCCGCCAGCTCCGTCTCGTCGACCGTGCCCGCGAGCCGCGGGTCGGCGGCCAGGACCTTGTACAGGGGCAGACCCGACTCGACGGCGCGCGCCGCCGCCTCGCTCGTCACCTGCCGGGCCACCGCCCTGCCCACCACGGGGGCGAGCACGGCGGAGAGCCGCTCGGAGACCAGCAGACCGCCCAGCAGACCGAGGTTGTCCCGCATCCGCTCCGGCCGCACGACGAGCCCGGCCGTCAGCTCCACCGCGGTGTGCGCGGCGCCCCCGGTCAGCCGCAGGCACTCCCGCAGCAACTGCCACTCCGCGTGCCACGCCCCGGCCGACCGCTCGTCCTCCGCGATCAGGCACTGCGTCAGGCCCGCGGCCATGACCGGTACCTGGAGCGCCACGCTGCGGATCAGCGTGGCGAGCACCGGGTTGCGCTTGTGCGGCATCGCCGAGGAGCTGCCGCGGCCCTCGACGGCGGGTTCGGCGACCTCGCCGACCTCCGTCCGGGTCAGCGTCTGCACATCCGTGGCGATCTTGCCGAGGGCCCCCGCCGTGAACGCCAGCGCCGCGGCCAGGTCGGCGAGGGGGGTGCGCAGTGCGTGCCAGGGCAGGGCGGAGGGGGCCAGCCCCGTCTCCTCGGCGAACGCCCGGACGAGGGCGTCGGCGTAGCGCCCGGCGTCGCGTCCGGCACCGCCGGGTCCACCGTCGCCGGGCCCCGCGTCGTCCGGTTCCGTGTCGAAGAAGCCGTCGGCACGCGCGTACTCCAGGTACCCCGACAGCGTTCCGGCGGCCCCGCCGAGGGAGACCGGCAGGCCCTCGGCGAGCACCCGCTCCAGCCGCCGGTCGGCGTCCAGGAGCAGCTTGCGCCAGCCCGCCGCCTTCAGGCCGAAGGTGGTCGGCACGGCCTGGAGCGCCAGCGTCCGGCCGGCCATCGGCGTGTCCCGGTGTTCACCGGCCAGCGCGGCCAGTGCCGCCGCGGACCGGCCCAGATCGGCCCGGACCAGGCGCAGCGCACGGGCGGCCACCAGCATCGCGCCGGTGTCGAGGATGTCCTGGCTGGTGGAACCGCGGTGGACGTACTCCGCGGCGGACGGGTCGTCGCGGGCCACCACCCCGGTGAGCGCCCGCACCAGCCCCACCACGGGATTGGCGGTCTCCCGCGAGGCGACGGCCAGCGCGCGCAGGTCCAGCAGCTCGGCCCGGGCGGCCTCGGTGACGGCCCGCGCCGCGGACTGCGGCACCACGCCCAGCCGCGCCTGCGCCCGGGCCAGTGCCGCCTCGGCGTCCAGCATGGCCTGCAGCCACGCCGTGTCGCAGACCGCCGCCTCCACGGGGGTCCCGGCGCGGACGGGGGAGAGCAGCCCCGCGTCGACCAGGACCGCGTCGCCGGGACCGGAGGTCACACGATCACCCCGGTCAGGTCCGTGTCGGCGGCGGCCCGGCGGATCTGTTCGGGAACCCGCGTCACCGCGGGGAGACCGAGGAGCGCCCGGGCGATGGCGTCCGCGTCGCCGAGGATCACCGAGTCCACACCGGGGCGGATGCCGGCGGCGGTGACCCAGTGGACCGACTCGGTCGGCACTCCGAAGGCGAAGCGGCGCGGGTGGGCCCGGCCGCGCGCGTCGAGCAGGTGGTACGGCCGCTCGCCGACGGCGAGTCCGCCGGTCTCGTACAGCGTTCCGCAGTCACCCGGCACGCGGTACGGACCCGCCTGCTCGGTGGCCAGCAGATGACGCAGCAGCGGATCGTCGGTACGCCGCAGGTCGGGTTCCGGAAGCCGGGCCTCGATCAGTACCCGGGCGCGGACGGCCGGTCCCGGTACCTCGCGCGACTCGGCGACGAAGGCGGGCTCGGCGGTGTCGAAGCGGATCTCCGTGCCGGGGCCGGTCAGCTCCAGCACACCTGCCTCGACGAGCGCGATCATCTCCTCGATGCGGGAGACCGGCGGGCCGATCGAGAGGAATCCGTTGAGCGGTGTGTACCAGCCCTCCAGTTCGTCCCGCTGCGAATTGCCCTCCAGTCCGCCGTGGTCGACGACGAGGCGAATTTCGTTCCGCAGATCCCGCAGTACGTCGAGGGCCGCCTTGAGCGGTCCGTCGACATTTCCCGCCCGCCCCGCGGCGACGTCCTCGGCGAGATACCCGAGCAGCCACGCCCGGAATTCCGACCGGTCGGTGAATTCCTGGTTCCGGCAGGGGTTCGCCAGGCGTTGCCAGTCCCACCGGTCGGCCGCGTCCACACCGAACGAGCCGAGCAGCGCCGACGGGTCCTCTCCCGGCGGCAGTGCGACCAGGGCGTCGGTGAGGGCACGGCCGTCGTGCTCGCGTCCGCGCGCGTGGAGCAGCGTGCCGTAGTAGACGCTCTCCACCTCCCGGCAGATCACCGGCCACAGGTCCGTGGAGAAGCGCACCCGCTCGCCGCCGGCGGAACGGGCCCGCAGCTCCTCGACGTACCGTGTGGTCAGCAACCGCGGTTCGTGGCGGCCGTAGGGGCCCTTCTGGTTCTCGCCGCGGGCGTGGTAGGGCACACCGCGCCGGGAGCTGGCGTACAGCCGGGGCTCACGGCCGGAGGGCCGGTAGACGAGACGCTCGCCCTCGCGGACGAAGCCGCCGCCGCGGCCGGCCGTGAACAGCGCCATGTAGTCGAAGAAGTTCAGGCCCAGACCGCGCAGCAGCACCGGCTCCCCGGGTGCGATCGCGTCCAGGTCCACGTCCGCCGGGTTGGACGGCGTGATGTACGTCAGGTAGTGGATGCGGGCCAGCGCGGCGGTCCGCTCCTGCCTCGGGGTCAGCCGGGCCGGCAGGTGGCCCAGGGCCAGGGCGACGCCGTCGAGTTCGTTCAGCCGGGTGCCGTCCTCGAGCCGGACGCCCTGCGGTCCGCCCGGGACACCGTGGGTGTCCGACATGGCCACGGCGCGTGAGCGGTGCACCCGGATGCTCAGGTGCTCCGGGGCGCGGGCGGCGATCCGGCGGAAGCAGGCGCCCAGGTACTCGCCGTACAGGGCCCGGCTCGGGTAGTCGTCGGGGCCCAGCCGGGCGGCCTCCGCCACCGTCGCCCCGTCGTACCCGTCCGCGTTCAGCGCGCCGAGCACCGCCAGCTCGCGGGCCCAGTCGTACAGGCTCGGTCCGCTCTCCACCGGACCGCCCATCGACACGCTGCCGTCGGTGAACACGGTCACCTGCGAGGCGACGGTGTTCATCAGCAGGTGGCGCGACTGGTCCGGGCGCCACACCCGCCCCGCGCCCGGGGGGAACGGGTCGACGACATGCACGACCATCGGGGAACGGGACGCCGAATTCCGTTCGTTGGCGCACAGCCGCTCGAGAACGGACAATCCCCGAGGGCCGGCTCCGACAATGCAGAACTCCCTTTGAATACCGCTCATCTGGATACTCCCCAGCGGGATCGCCGATACCGTCTGCGGGATCCTCGCAGGGCGCGTCCGATTCCGGTCAACGCCCGGCTTCCGGGTCCGTCAAGTCCGCCCCGGTATCCGTCAGGTCGGCACCGATTTTCCTGGGGACCTGACATATAAGGCGCTCGATTTCCGACGCGGCCCGCACCCGGTGCCAGTCTGTCGGTCATGCGCGCCGCCTACATCGAGCAGCTAGGTTCGCCCGACGAGATCCGCTACGGCGAACTGGCCCCTCCGCGACCCGGCCCGACCGATGTTCTTGTCGAAGTGACGGCGACCACGGTGAACCCGGTGGACACGTTCGTCAGGTCAGGGGTCTTCCGGACCCCGGTCTCGTTCCCTCTGGTGATCGGCCGTGACCTGGTCGGCACCGTGGTCGAGGCCGGGCCGGGCGCGGTCGGCTTCGGAGCGGGCGACCGCGTGTGGTGCAACAGCCTGGGCCACGGCGGCCGGCAGGGCGCCGCCGCCGAACTGGCCGTCGTACCGGCCGACCGCCTCTACCACCTGCCCGGCGCGGTGGACGCGGAGACCGCGGTCGGCGTGCTCCACCCCGCGGGGACCGCGCACCTCGCGCTGCACACCCACGCGAAGGTGCGCCCCGGCGAGACCGTCTTCGTGGCGGGCGCGGCCGGGAACGTCGGCAGCGCGGCCGTGGTGACGGCCGTGGAGGCCGGCGCCCGTGTGGTGGCCACGGCCTCCGCCCGGGACGCCGGGTACTGCCGTTCGCTCGGGGCGCAGGAGGTCTTCTCCTACACCGACCCCGACGTGGCTCAGCGGCTGCGGTTGGCCTGCCCGCGGGGCATCGACGTGTGGATCGACACCTACGGCACCAACGACCTCACCGCGGCGGTCGACCTGATCGCCCCGCGCGCCCGGATCGTGCTGCTGGCCGGTGTCGGCGCCCGCCCGGTCCTGCCGGCCGGACCCTTCTACATGAAGGACGCCTCGATACTCGGCTTCGTCATCTCCCACGCCACCACCGCGGAGCTCGCCGACGCGGCCGTGGGCATCAACCGCCTCCTCGGCAGCGGGCGGCTCCGTCCCCGCACCGTCGAACGGCTCCCCCTCAGCTCCGCGGCGGACGCCCACCGCCGCATGGAGAAGGGCGAACTCCGCGGCAGGCGCCTCGTTCTGCGCCCCGATCTGGACCGGAAGGAACGGTGACCTCGCGCCATGGCACACATCCTCATAGCCGGCGGCGGCATCGGCGGACTGGCGGCCGCCACCGCCCTCGCCGACCGGGCACACCGGGTCACCGTGCTGGAACGGCGGTCCGGCTTCACCGAGCTCGGCGCCGGCATCCAGCTCGCCCCGAACGCCTTCGCGGCACTGGACCGGCTCGGCGTCGGTGACGGGGTCCGGGAACGGGCCGTGTTCATCGACCAGTTGCGGCTGATGGACGGCACCACCGACGAACTCGTCAACGCGATGCCGCTGACCGGCGCCTATCGCGAGCGGTTCGGCAACCCGTACGCCGTCGTCCACCGGACCGACCTGTACCAACCGCTGCTCGACGCCTGCCGGGAGCGCGCCGACCGCGTCGAACTGCGGACCCGGAGCACGGTGGTGTCGTACGGCCACGACGGCGAGCGGGTCGTCGCCGTGCTGGACACGGGGGAGCGCCTGACGGCCGACGCCCTGATCGGCGCGGACGGCATCCGGTCCGTCGTCCGCGGGCAGATGCTCGGCGACGGCGAGCCACGGGTGTCCGGCCACACCATCTACCGGTCCGTGATCCCCATGGAGCGGGTTCCGCAGGCGCTGCGGTCCAACGCCGTGACCCTGTGGGCCGGACCGAAGTGGCACTTCGTGCACTACCCGATCAGCGGCGGCCGCTTCCTGAACCTGGCCGCCACCCGCGACGACGGGGCGACCGTCCCGGTGGCCGGCCGCCCGACGCCGCGCGCGCACGTGCTCGGCGAGTTCACCGGACTCGGCCGCACCGCCGGCCGGCTGCTGGCGCTGGGCGAGGACTGGAAGTCCTGGGTGCTGTGCGACCGCGACCCGGCCGACCGGTGGGTGGACGGCAGGGTGGCCCTGCTGGGCGACGCCGCCCACCCGATGCTCCAGTACGCCGCGCAGGGCGCCTGCATGGCCCTGGAGGACGCGGTGGTCCTCGGCGACCTGCTGGACTGCCCGCCGGAGCGCTTCCCCGGCCGGCTCGCGGTCTACAACGCCGCCCGGCGCGGGCGCACCGCCAAGGCCCAGCTCGTCGCACGGGAGATGGGCAGCCAGGTCTACCACCCGGCCGACGTCGCCGCGAAGGAGCGCAACGAGCGGCTGTCCGTCCTGTCGGCCGAGGAGCTCCACGAGATCGCCGACTGGCTGCACGGGGCGCGGGACTTCACCCGCGTCTGACCCCGGCGCCCCCGCGGCGCGCCCCCACCCCAACGAACCCGCAGATCGGAAGTGATGTCCGCCATGAACAACTTGATCGGCACCAGCGGAAAGACGACGTTCAAAGCACGCGCCGAGATCGAGATCGCGGCCTCGCCGGAGCAGGTCTACAACACCGTCAGCGCGCTGGAGCGCAGCGCCGAGTGGAGCCCGGAGTGCACCGGCGGCCAGTGGGTGCGGGGCCGCCCCGGCACCGTGGGCGCGATCTTCCGCGGCGAGAACAACCGGCCCGTGGAGGTCGTGGCGTGGGCCCCGGTGATCCGCGGGGAGTGGGCCACCGAGTCGGAGGTCGTGGAGGCCGAACCGGGCCGGGTGTTCCGCTGGAGCGTGCTCGACAGCGAGCGCCGCCGGCAGGAGAGCGTGTGGTCCTTCGAGATGCGGCCGGACGGCGAGGGCAGCCGCCTGGTGCACCACTACTGGCTCGGCGAACTCACCGAGGGACTGGCGAAGATCTTCGCGAACCTGGACGAGGCCGGGCGCGAGCGCTTCGTCCGGGACTGGAACGCCAAGCTCGCCGAGGACGTGCGCAACACGGTGGAGCGCATCAAGGTCGTGGTGGAGAAGGGCTGACACCTTCACCGGACGCCACCGGCGGCATCCCGGCCCGCCCCTCACGACAGGGGCGGGCCGGGCCGTGTCCGGGGGGACGCGCCCTCGCGGGACCGGACGCACGACACAGCGGGGGACGGCCCGGACGGGCCGTCCCCCGCTGTGTTCCGTCGGCCCGTCGGCCGGTCAGCCGGACGGTGTCGACGCGAGCCTTCGGGCGGTGCGGGCCACCCGTGCCCCCAGGTGCCGTGCCGTCTCCACGTCGGCCTTGGTGACGGCCTCCGGCCCCAGGTCGACGTGGGCCTGGCCGCCCGCGCCCAAATAGAAGCCGAGGCGGTTGAGGTCGTGCTCCGAGCCCGCGGAGGAGTTCCAGCCCGGCAGCAGGCCCAGGCTGACCCAGTGCATGCCGTGCTGGGCCGCGAACACCCCGAAGTACTGAAGGGTGTGCAGCTTGTCCCCGCTCTTGGCGCCGGAGACGGTGAATCCGGCGGCGGCCTTGTCCGCCCATGCCTGCTCGGCCCAGCGGCCGGAGGTGGCCTGCGCGAAGGTGTGGAAGGCGGCGGAGGCGGTGCCCATGTAGGTGGGCGCGCCGAAGACGATGGCGTCCGCGTCGTCCAGTTGCCGCCACTGCCGCTCGTCGATCGTGTCCACCCGGACCTCCACGACGGCGGCCCCCGCGTCGCAGGCGCCCTCGCGTACGGCCTGGGCGAGTACGGTCGTGTGACCGTTGCCCGAGTGATAGGCGATCGCCACGGTGGGCGACGGCCCTGCTGACGGTCCTGCCATGGTCTTCTCCCTCGATTCGTGCACGGGGCCGGCTCGTCTACTGGGTGCCGGCCGGACGGAGGAACCGCGCCAGCTCCGCGGTGAGGTGGGACAGGTCCTCGGCGTGGCCGTGCGCGGCGATGTGCCCGTCCGGCCGTACGAGGTGGAAGCCCGGCACGGTGCAGCCGGTGGCCGCGTCGGCGTCCCCCGGGTGCAGCCGGACGTGGCGCAGCCGCGGCCAGCCCGCGGTGACCCGCTCGACCCGCTCCGGCAGGTCGCCGTGCGACCCGCCCGCGCGGACCACCACGGTCCAGGCCGCCGGATCGGCCTTCGGCCCGGCGAAGCCGTACGTCACCGCGAGTTCGCGCGGGAAGACCATGCCGACCCGCAGCCGCGCGGGCCGCCGGCGGACCATCCGGCAGGTCCCGGGCCGGGACGGCGTCTGCGTCGGCCGTACGGGCGTGTACGCCACCCGGCGCCCCGCCATCACCGGGAACACATAGCGGGGCACCACCCCGGAGAACGCGGCCAGGCGGAACGCGGTGTCCCGCAACGTGATCCGCGCCCGGCTGTCCGCCATCCAGGCCCGGGTCTGCCGGTCGGTGTCGGCCACGATGCGGGTGGTGGCCTCGGCCCGCTCCGGCGTGTAGTCCTCCAGCACCGACGCCGGGGACTCGCCGTGCACCACGGCGGCCAGTTTCCAGGCCAGGTTGAGGGCGTCCTGCAGGCCGTTGTTCATGCCCTGCCCGCCGGCCGGACTGTGCACGTGCGCGGCGTCACCGGCGAGGAAGACCCGACCCCGCTGGTACTCGGTGGCCTGCCGGGCGTGCACCCGGTACAGGGTCTGCCAGACCGGCTCGGTGATCCGTACGCCGCCCGGGCCCCGCTCGTCGAGCAGCCGCTGCATCATCGCGACATCCACCTGCCGGTCGCCCGGCGGCATGACGGCGAGGATGCGGAACACGCCGTCGGGCAGCGGGGCGATCATCAGGGTGCCCGTGGGCGCCTGGTAGTACAGCAGCTGGTCGGGTGGCAGGGTGCCCTCGACGCGGGCGTCGATCAGGGCGAACCGCAGCTCGTACGTGCTGCCCTGGAAGCCGATGCCGAGCGCGCCGCGCGTGCTGCCCGACGCTCCGTCGGCACCGATCACGAAGGCGGCCCTGACCCGCTCCACCCCGGCGTCGCCGTGCTCCAGGACCGCCGTCACACCGTCACCGGCGTCGATCCGACCGCCGAAGTCGACGTCGTCGAAGGTGAGCAGCCGGACACCGCGCTCGACCTTCCCGCCGAGCTCGTGCAGCCGCCCGGCGAGCAGCCGCTCGGTCTCGTACTGCGGCAGGTGCAGCGGGCGGAGCCGGTCCGGCACCGTGAACGTGGCCAGCGGCCTGCCGCCGGAGAAGTAGCTGAAGCCGCCGACCGGTACGGCGATGTCACGCAGTTCGTCCCGTACGCCCAGGTCCTCCAGGAGGTCCAGGGCACGCGGCCACAGCGCGAGCGCCTTGGGCACGGTGGAGGGGCCCTCGGCGCGGTCCACCAGCCGGACGCGGACCCCGCGCCGGATCAGCTCACAGGCGGCGAACAGACCGGTGGGGCCCGCACCGACGATCAGCACATCGGTGTCGGTGCTCATGCCGAGCGCTCCAGGCGGTCGGCGAGCTGCTGGGCCAGCTTGAGGCGCTGCACCTTCATGGTGGCGGTGCGCGGCAGCTCGGACAGCGGCATCTGGACGGGGTCCGCCAGCTGGGGGAAGTCGGTGACCGCGCGGCGCCAGCGCTGCATGTCCAGCGGCTCGTTGCCCTTGGTGCACACCACGGGCAGGGGCTCCTGCCGCGGCCCGGGCACGACGACCAGTTCGGACAGCTCCGTGAGGCGGCCGAGGACGGTGTCCTCGACCTCCAGGGTGGAGTCGAGGTCCGGGATGACGTCGACGGCCCGGTCCAGCAGGTGCACACAGCCCATCCGGGTGCGGTAGCCGACGTCGCCGGTCCGCCACCACTTGCCGTTGAGCTCCTTGCGGTAGCGCTCCTCCTCGGCGTAGTAGCCGACCGCGCGGCCGTCGGTCTGGACCTCGATGAAGCCGGGCGTCTTCTTCGACGGCCGGTGCCCGTCGCGGGGCACGATCCGCACGTGCGTCATGCCCGGGATGGGGTAGCCGAGGCAGCGGCCGTTGGCCTTGTGGGCGTTCTTGCGGCTGTACCAGCGGCACACCAGGGGGCCGCACTCGCTCTGCCCGTAGAACTGGAAGAACAGCGCGTTGCGGCGCTCCGAGGCGGACAGCAGCCGGTGCATGGTCGGCGGGTGGATGGCGTCGAACGTCCCGCTGAAGTACTTGACGCCGGACAGCGGCCGCAGCGGGTGGTCGACCAGTTCCTCCCATTCCATGAAGGAGTTGGGGTGGGTTTCCACGAAGCCCGGCCGGACCTTCGCGAACAGTTCGGCGACCCGCTCCGGACGTCCGTCGTCGATGATGACCGCGGGCATCCCCTTGGGCAGGACGACGGCGAGCGCCATGAACATCCGGGAGTGGACGAAGGAGATGTGGACCGCGTAGGTCTCCCGCTCCCGGATCAGACCGGCCAGCTTCTCCTGCGGGCGCAGCCGGCCGCGCAGTGAACGGGCGGTGTGCACCACCAGCTTGGGGACGCCGGTCGTGCCGGAGGTGTGGGTCATCAGGGCCGGGGTGTCCGGCCCCGTCTTCACCGGGCTGCGGCGCGGGCTGCCGGCCAGCTCCTCCAGGCCGACGGTGCCGGATCCGCCGGGGCCGTCCACGCGGACGACGGTGCTGGTCATCTCGGCCAGCGGGATCCCGGCCAGCTCGCCGCCGAGTTTGCCCCCGTCGGTGACCAGGTGCGGCCGGTCCAGGCGGGAGAGCAGCGCGGCGACGGTGGAACCGTCGAGCGCCGGGGACAGCAGGGCCGGGGTGGCCCCGATCCGCGCGGCGGCACAGGCCAGCACGTAGATGTCGAAGTTGTGCGCCTTGTAGAGGGCCAGTTGGTCGCGCGGCCGGATCCCGGCCGCCCACAGCCGGGCGGCCATGTCGTCGACCAGGTCGGCCAGTTCGGCCACCGTCAGATGGCGGCCGATCTCCGGCGCGACGTCCAGGTCGTGATCGAGGGTGATGGGCGAGTAGGGGTGCCGGGCGGCGGCCTCCTCGGGCACCAGGCCCAGGTAGAGAGCGTTCCTACTGGCCGGGATGTGGAGCGGCACGTGGTCTCCTCGGGCGGGCGGAAAGCAATTCCGGATGGTGTGTGCGTTCTGCTGAGCGAGGTGCGGCTCCTCAGCCTTTCCTTACGCCGATTCAGCGCTTCTTCACGCCGATTCAGCGGTTCTTCGCGGGTGACGCGACGGACAGGTGACGCAGGAGCAGCGATTCCTCTTCGGCGGTCGGACGGATTTTGAAAACATCGCGCAGGGCGGTCAGGGTTTCCTCACCGGTGAGTTCCGTGACCTCCGAGCGGCCGTCCGGGAAGGAGGTGGTCATGTGCCGGCCGCGCAGCAGATGGCGTACGTCCTCCGTGCCCCGCATGGCGATCAGGGGGCCGGTGAACGTGGAACGGGCGCTGTGCGCCGTGTAGTAGTTGGACACCTCGAAATCCACGGGGAAGTGCCGCTCCTCACGGAACGAGTACAGGTCGAACCACCCGTCCTCGTGCAGGGACTGGAGTACCCACTGGCCCCCCTCGGTGGCCACCCGCCAGCGCCACCCCCCCACCTCGGCCTCGGCCCCCGCCACCAGCGGAACGGGCGCCAGCGGCCCCTCGTCGCCGAAGCCGGCGTCGACCAGCCAGCGCCGGCCGTCCGCCACCACGACGAGCAGGGCGTGGGCCCGGTAGCGGACCCGGTTGCTACCGCGCCGCACCCGCCCGAGGAACCGGGTCACCGGGAAGCCGAGGCGTTCCAGCACGGCACCGAGGAGCAGGTTGTGCTCGAAGCAGTAACCGCCGCGCCCGGCACGGACGATTTTGCGCTGGAGGTCCGCCGTCTCCAGTGAGACACCGCGCCGGAGCACGACGTCCACGTTCTCGAAGGGAACGGCGTCTATGTGTGCGCGCTGAAGGGCGCGCAGGGTACCGGCCGTGGGCTCGACAGGCCCGTCGTACCCGATACGCCGCAGATAGGCGCCGACATCCAGTCCCTCGGTGTCCCAGGAATGCGGAATGCCTTCGGAGACGGACTGGATATCGGGTTGCACGTCATTTCTCACGGACCCCACGGCGCTCTCCTCGGGCCATGTGGAAACAGGAAGGTTTCCGGGATCCTCATGCACGGCGCGAAGGGCGTCAACGCGCCTTTGCGCACTCCGTCAAGTGCCCCTCGGGCGCCAGGTATTGCCCACTTTTCAACCAGTTCCTCCAGTCCCGCCGGCGGGGAACCTGATGGATTCAGTCCCACCTGACGGAGTGCGCCCGCGTTCTTTGGCCGCCCGTCGCGGGGCGTCGCAGGATCAGCGGGTGCTGGCTGGAATCCGGCCGGTCCGAACTTGCCACTCACTCCAGGAGTGCCCGAGCCACCGGGGAGTGCCTGAGCCATGACCATGACTGTTTCGTCGGGTGCCACGACCGTCGTCCGCACCACGGCGGGGCGGGTCACCGGGGCCCGGGAGGGCGGGATCGTCGCCTTCCGCGGGGTCCCGTACGCCGCGCCGCCGACCGGCGAGCTGCGGTTCGCCTCGCCCCGGCCGCCCGTGCCGTGGCGGGACGTGCGCGACGCCACCCGCTTCTCACCGCCCTTCGTGCAGGCCGGTCCCGCCCACAGCAGCGAGGACGCGCTGTACGCCAACGTCTGGACGCCCGGCCCGGCGGGCCGCCGCTCCGTGCTGGTCTACATCCACGGCGGAGGCTGGCAGGTCGGCGCGGGCAGCGTGCCCACCTTCGACGGGGCACGGCTCGCGGCGGCCGGCGACATCGTGGTCGTCAACTTCAACTACCGGCTCGGGGTGTTCGGCTGGGGTCTGCACGAGGAGTACACCGACCCCGTGACCGGACTGGCGGCCAACTGGGGCCTGCAGGACCAGATCGCGCTGCTGCACTGGGTGCGGGAGAACGCCGCCGCGTTCGGCGGCGACCCCGACGACATCACCCTGTGCGGCACCTCCGCCGGCGGCGCCACCGCCTGGCAGCTCGCGCTGATGCCCGAGCTGAGGGGCACGATCCGGCGCCTGGTCTCCCTCAGCGCCGCCCACCCCTGGCAGCCGGCCTTCGCCCTCACCCCCGACGACGCCCGCACCGTCCACGAGACGGTCGCGCACCGCCTCGGCACCGGCCTCGAGGGCTTGCGCGAGGTCCCGGCACCACTGCTGCACGAGGAGTGGACGCGGTTCTTCTCCGGCAGCCCGGACACCCGCCCCGTCGAGAGCGGCCGGGAGTACCGGGGGCCCGTGCTCGACGGGCGGCTGCTCACCGCGTACCCCCACGACCTGCCGACCCCCGACGTGCCCCTCATGACCGTCTACAACAGCACCGAGGGCTCCTTCTTCACCGACCCGCTCTCCCCCTCGTTCCCGCCCGCGCCGCCCGCCCCGGCCGACCACGCCGAACTGCGGGAGGCCGTCCGCGGGGTGCTGCGCAAGCTGACGCCCCGGGTCGACGACGGACTGGTGGACGCCTGCGTGGACGCCTACCGCGGCGCGGCCGGACCCGACGGCGGACCGCGCGACCTGTGGACCGAGGTGTGGGGCGACGGGCTGTTCCGCCACCGCATCGTGCGGCTCGCCGAGCGTCACGCCCGGACCGGCCGCACTCCTCAGTACGTCATGGAGTTCGCGCACCCGACCAGGGCGCCGCACTTCGGCACCCCGCACGACGCCACGTCGAAGTTCCTCTTCGGCTCGCACCGACTGCCCCTGCACGCGGCGCAGTTCGGTGACGGGCCGCTGGAGCGGAGGATCTCGCGGAACTTCGCCGAACTGGTCTCGTCCTTCATCCGCGAGGGCAGCCCGCACAGCCTGGACGTCCCCGACTGGCCCGTCTTCGCACCCGACCGCCCCACCACGCTGGTGCTGGGGGGCGAGCGGGTGGCCTCGGTCGCCGTCACGCCCAAGCGGCAGCAACTCCGCTTCTGGGACGAGGCCGGCTGCCTCCCCGTCCCGTGAAGAGCCGCCGCGACGCGCCGCACCGTCACCGAGGAGCCGCCGATGAGCCCCGCGAGAACACTCACCGACGGTTCGCCGGAGGTCCGCAGAGGGCCCGCCACCCTTTCGTCTCAGGAGAAACCAGTGGATGACATCGAGCTCACCCTCCGCTCCCGGCCCGGCCGGCAGCAACCGCAGTGGCCGGACGCGGAGGAGGTCCGGCGCGTGCGGGAGGAACTGCGCCAGCGCCCCCCGCTGGTCAGGGCCGAGGACGTGGACGACCTGCGCTCCCTGCTGCGCCGGGTCGCGGACAACGAGGCCCAGGTCGTGCAGGCCGGCGACTGCGCGGAGGACCCCGAGGAGTGCACCGGCGGCTATGTGGCCCGTAAGGCCGGGCTGCTGGACCTGCTGGCCGGCGCCATGCGGATGGCCACCCACAAGCCGGTGGTCCGGGTCGGACGCGTCGCCGGCCAGTTCGCCAAGCCCCGCTCCCGGTCCACGGAGCGGATAGGAGACGTCGAACTGCCCGTGTACCGCGGCCACCTGGTGAACAGCCCCGACCCCGACCCGGACAGCAGGCAGCCCGACCCGGGCCGCATGCTCGACTGCTACGCCGCCGCCGGCCGGGCCATGAACCACCTCGGCTGGCCCCACTCCGGCGACGGACACGTCATCGGGCCGCGCGTGTGGACCAGCCACGAGGCGCTGGTGCTCGACTACGAACTCCCCCTGCTGCGCCGCGACGAGAGCGGCCGGCTGCTGCTGGCCTCCACGCACTGGCCGTGGATCGGTGCGCGCACCAACCAGCCGGACGGCGCCCATGTCGCACTGCTGGCCGAGGTGATGAACCCGGTGGCGCTCAAGGTGGGCCCCCAGATGCCCGCCGCCGAACTGCTGCGGCTGTGCGAACAACTCGACCCCGCACGGGAGAAGGGACGGCTCACGCTCATCTCACGGATGGGCGCCGATGCCGTCGCGGACCGACTGCCGCCCCTGGTGGAGGCGGTGCGCGCGGCAGGGCATCCGGTGATCTGGCTGTGCGACCCGATGCACGGGAACACGGTCACCACCGCCGAAGGCCTCAAGACCCGGTACACCGAGACGCTGGACCGCGAGGTCCGCGGCTTCCAGTGCGCCGTCCGCTCGGGCGGCGGTGTCCTCGGCGGACTCCACCTGGAGACCACCCCCGACGAGGTCACCGAGTGCGTCGACGGTCCCGCCGAGAACGAGCGCGTCGGCGACAAGTACACGAGCTTCTGCGACCCCCGGCTCAACCCCCGGCAGGCCGTTTCCCTGATCAATGCCTGGCGGGGCTGAGGTCCCGGACAGGTCACTCATGCGAGGAGGTTGGCCCCAGTGGACACACACGTCATCCCGGCGCCGATGGCGCCGGAGCCGAGCACGGTGAACCGGGTCGCCCTGGTCACCGGAGCCGCCGGCGGCATCGGAGCGGCGGTGGTCAGAACGCTGGCCGAGCGCGGGACGCACGTCGCCGCCGTGGACGTACGCGCCACGGAACTGCGCGAACTGGCGGAGAAGCTGACCGCCGACGGGCTGTCCGTCACCGCGCTGCCCGCCGAGGTGTCCAGCGCCGCGCAGACCGAGGCCGTCGTCGCGGAGGCCGAGGACCGGCTCGGCCCGCTGGACTTCCTGGTCAACGCGGCCGGTGTGCTGCGGCTGGGCGGGGTGCGCGACTACCGCGCGGAGGACTGGGCCACCACGTTCTCCGTCAACGCCCAGGGCGTCTTCCTGATGTCCCAGGCGGTGGTCCGGCGGATGGTGCCCCGCAACCGGGGCGCGATCGTCACCGTGTCCTCCAACGCGGCCGCCGTCCCGCGCGCCGGGATGGCCGCGTACGCCGCCTCCAAGGCCGCGGCCACGTCGTTCACCAGGAGCCTCGGCCTCGAGGTCGCCCGGCACGGCATCCGCTGCAACGTGGTGGCACCCGGCTCCACCGACACACCCATGCTCAGCTCGATGTGGACGGACTCCTCGGGCCCGCGCCGCACGATCGAGGGCAGCCCCCAGGACTTCCGGCTGGGCATCCCGCTCGGCAAGCTCGCCGACCCCGCCGACATCGCCGAAGCGGTCGCCTTCCTCCTGTCGGACCAGGCGTCCCACATCACCCTGCACGCCCTGACGGTCGACGGCGGCGCGGCGCTCGGCTCGTGAAGCGCCCACCGGACCCGAGACAGAGGTGAGATCCATGAGGTTCACGGCCGGTATCCCGGCGATCGACTCCTATCCGATGCCGACGGCCGGGGAACTGCCCGGCAACGTCGCGGCATGGACGGTGGACCCGCGACGCGCGGTGCTCCTCGTCCACGACATGCAGCGCTACTTCCTGCGTCCGTTCCCGGCGGGCCTGCGCGAACCGCTCGTGCGCAACGCGGCGCGGCTGCGCGAGGCCTGCGCCGCGGCCGGTGTCCCGACGGCGTACACCGCTCAGCCGGGCAGCATGAGCCCCGGGGAGCGGGGACTCCTGGCGGACTTCTGGGGACCCGGCATGCGCGTCGACGACGAGGACCGGCTCGTGGTGGACGCCCTCGCGCCCGCCGACGAGGACTGGCGGCTCACCAAGTGGCGCTACAGCGCCTTCTTCCGTTCCGACCTCCTGGAGCGGATGCGCGCGCAGGGCCGGGACCAGCTCGTGGTGTGCGGGGTGTACGCGCACGTCGGCATCCTCACCACCGCGCTGGAGGCGTTCGGCAACGACATCCAGGTGTTCCTGGCCGCGGACGCCGTCGCCGACTTCTCCAGGGAGGCCCACGAGCTCGCCCTGAACTACGCGGCGGGACGCTGCGCGGTCGTCGCCCCGACCGCGCGGCTCGCCGAGGAGCTGGGTGCCCGCGCCACGGCAGGGGCGGCCCCGGGGGAGTCCCGGTGAGCCGCCACCCCGCGGACCACCGCCTGTTCGACCGGATCCTGGGACCCGGCCGGCCCGCCGCGTTCGCCCTCCTGCACCGCCCGGAGCGCTCGCCGGGACTCCTCGACGTACTGGTCGGGGAGGTCGGCACCCCCGAGACGCTGGCCGACCTGCCGCTGCCCGGCCCCGGCGCAGGGGCCGGGGTGCCCGGCGCGCCCCGGCACGACCTGCTGGCCGTGGTCCCCTACCGGCAGATCTCCGAACGCGGCTTCGTCTGCAACGACGACGAGGCCCCGCTGCTGGCGCTGCGGGTGACCGGCCAGGAGAAGGTGCCCGTCGCCGAGGCCGCGGCGCGCATCGCGGACCGGCCGATCCGGTTGTCCGACACCGGCATCGGCCACGACATCGACGACACGGCGTACGCCGACATCGTCCGCAAGATCATCACGGAGGAGATCGGCAGCGGCCAGGGCGCCAACTTCGTCATCAAGCGCACGTTCACCGCCGACATCGAGGACTACGACGTCCTCGACGCGCTGGTCTTCTTCCGGCGGCTGCTGGAACGCGAGTTCAACGCCTACTGGACCTTCCTCGTCCACCTCGGCGACCGCACCTTCGTCGGCGCCACCCCCGAGCGGCACGTCAGCCTGCACCACGGTACGGCCGTGATGAACCCCATCAGCGGCACCTACCGCTACCCGGCCTCGGGGCCCTCGCTGCCCGGCCTCATGGACTTCCTCGCCGACCGCAAGGAGGCGGACGAGCTGTACATGGTGGTCGACGAGGAACTGAAGATGATGGCCCGCATCTGCGACGGAGGCGCCCGCGCCACGGGCCCGTTCCTCAAGGAGATGGCCCGGCTCGCGCACACCGAGTACCTGCTGTCGGGGCACAGCACCCGCGACCCGCGGGACATCCTGCGGGAGACCATGTTCGCCCCGACCGTCACGGGCAGCCCGCTGGAGAGCGCCTGCCGGGTCATCGAGCGCTACGAGCGGTCGGGCCGCCGGTACTACAGCGGCGTCATGGCCCTGATCGGGCGGGACGAGCACGACGAGCCGGCCCTCGACTCCTCCATCCTCATCCGCACCGCGGAGATCGACTCCACGGGCCGGGTGGGCATCGGTGTGGGCGCCACGCTCGTCCGCCACTCGGATCCGGAGTCGGAGGTGCGGGAGACCGCCGCCAAGGCCGCCGGGCTGCTGTCCGCCCTGCAGGAGTCCGACCCGGACGGACTGGGCCGGCACCCGGACGTGGTCTCCGCGCTGCGCGACCGCAACACGCACCTGGCGGGGTTCTGGCTCGCCGGGGAAGGCGCGCCCGCCACGCCGTTCCACCCCGAACTGGCCGGGGTGCGGACGCTGGTCGTCGACGCCGAGGACACCTTCACCGCGATGATCGCCCACCAGCTGTCCTCGCTCGGACCCGAGGTGACGGTCCGCCGCTTCGACGAGCCGTACGACGTCGACGACTACGACCTGGTGGTGATGGGTCCCGGCCCCGGCGACCCCAAGGAGACCGGCGACCCGCGCATCGCGGCCGTTCACGCGGGGGTGGCGCGGCTGCTCGAGGAGCGCAGGCCCTTCCTCGCGGTCTGCCTGAGCCACCAGGTCCTCAGTCTCCGGCTCGGCCTCGACGTACTGCGCCGCACCCCGCCCAACCAGGGCGTGCAGAAGGTGATCGACCTGTTCGGCACCGAGGAACGCGTCGGCTTCTACAACGCCTTCACCGCGCGCGCCGCCGGCCCCGTCACCGAGGTGGACGGCATCGGCACGGTGCGGGTGAGCCGGGACCCGCGGACCGGGGACGTGCACGCGCTGCGCGGGCCGCACTTCGCCTCGATGCAGTTCCACGCCGAGTCGGTGCTCACCAGGAACGGCCCGCGGATCATGAGCACCCTGCTCCGGGGGCTGCTGTGAACCCGGCCGGCCGGACAGGCGCACCGGGCCCGCCTCACCGGGCCGACCGGACTTCGACCGACCGAACCCGACCGACCGAACCGCGACCGACGAAAAGTCAGGAGCCGGGTAGATGAGCACGACCAGCAACAGCCCCACGCAGCATGGAGCCCGCATCGGAGTCCTGGGAATCGGCTCGTACCTGCCCTCCCAGGTCATCACCAACGACATGCTCGCGGACCGGGCGGGAGTCACCGACGAGTGGATCGTCCGCAAGACGGGCATCGTCACCCGCCGTGCGGTCGCCCCCGACGAGGCCACCTCCGACCTCGCCCTGCACGCCGCCCGCGCCGCCCTCGAGGACGCCGGGATCTCCCCGGCGCAGCTCTCGCTGGTCATCGTCGGCACGGCCACCCCGGACATGGCGGGCCCGTCCGTCGCCAGCCTGACCGCGCTGGCCCTGCAGTGCCCGACCACCACGGGCACCTTCGACATCCAGGCGGCCTGCGCCGGGTTCCTGACGGCCGTCGACATGGCCTCGACGTACCTGAGCGTGCGGGGCGGCTACGCGCTGGTCATCGGCGCCGACACCTACAGCCGGTTCCGCAACTACGAGGACCGGCGCACTACCGCCCTGTGGGGCGACGGCGCCGGTGCCGTGGTGCTCGGCCCGGCGGACGGCGACACCGGGCTGCTGGCCACCCGGATCACCAGCTTCCCGGTGGACAGCGAGGTCGGCGGCATCCCGGCCGGCGGCAGCCGGCTGCCCGCCTCGCACGAGACGGTCGACGCCGGTCTGCACTACGTGCGCATGAACGGCCGCCGCATCATGGAGATCTTCCAGGAGCACATCCCGCAGATGTCCAAGGACTTCCTCCACGACGCCGGCCAGGAACTGGAGGACATCGACCACATCGTGCCGCACCAGGGCAACCAGCGGATGGTGGAGAGCCTGCCCGAGCTGCTCGGCTTTACCCGCCCCCGGCTGCACGCCAGTGCGCGCGACGTCGGCAACACCGGCTCCGCGTCGATCCCGGTGACCCTGGACCGCGCCGTCCGCCAGGGCGCCATCACCTCCGGTGAGTCGGTCCTGATGGTCTCGATCGGCGCCGGCATGACATTCGGCTTCGCGCTGCTGCGCTGGAAGTGAGGGAGGAGAGCGAGATGAGCAAGACCGAGACGAGCGGCTTCGTGTTCGACGTCGACGCGTACCTCGAGCGGATCGGGGCGGAGCGCCCCGCCACGGTGGACTACGAGTCCCTGTGTTACCTGATGGAACGTCATGTGATGACGGTCCCCTTCGAGACGCTCGACCTGATCCTGAAGAATTTCCCCAGCGTCCAGGACGAGCCCTTGTACGACAAGATCGTCAACAAGCGCCGGGGCGGCGGCTGCGGGGAGCTGAACTCCGCGTTCGCGCTGCTGCTGCGCCACCTGGGCTACCCGGTGACGCTGCTGGGCGCCCGCATCCTGCACAACGGCAAGCACGCCTTCCACGGCCAGTACCACGGCCACCTGGTGCTGCGGGTCGAACTCGACCAGCCCTACCTGGTCGACGTCGGCTTCCGCTGGGCCGCCCGCAAGCCGCTGAAGCTGCGCGAGCCGGGCGTGCAGAGCGATCCGCACGGCGAGTACCGGCTGGCCTTCACCGCGGACGGCGACGTGGAGATGATCCACGACGGCGTGCTGCGCTGGCGTGCGGAGATGCACCCGCGCGAGCTGGAGGACTTCGACGCCGCGCTGTGGTACCTGTGGTCGTCGCCGAACGCCCCCGCCACCACCCAGTTGTGGGCGTCCATCGTGACACCGGCCGGCCGGACCTCCATGTTCAACCGGGTCCTGACCGAGTACGAGAACGGCCGGCGCGTGTCGTCCCGGGTCCTCGACGACGACGCCGAGTTCCTCTCCACGTTCGAGAAGCTGTACGGCATCAAGCTGGACGAGGTCCCCGACCTGCCGGCCACCACCGAAGGAGTCTGAAGTGAACAGAGTGCGCTGGGGACTGCTGGTCACCGGGGGCTACGCCAACGTCGCCGTCGCGGCGAACGCCAAGTCGGAGACCACGGAGTTCGTGGCCGTCGCGACCGGGGACGCCGAGGAGGCGCGCGAGTACGCCGCGAGCCACGGCATCCCGCGCAGCTTCGGCTCCTTCGACGAGCTGCTCGCCTGCGAGGACATCGACGCGGTGTTCGTCGCCCTGCACCCCGTGGACCACGTGGAGTGGGCCGTCAAGGCGCTGCGGGCCGGCAAGCACGTCCTGTGCGAGAAGCCGCTGGGGCTCTCGGTCGCGGATGTGGAGCGCGTCTTCGACGAGGCCGAGGCGGCGGGCCGCGCGTGCATCGAGGGCGTGATGTTCCGTCACCACCCGCAGATCCGGCTGGCCCAGCGGCTGGTGGACGAGGGCCGCATCGGTGACCTGATGTACGTCTACGCCGCCTGCACCGCCGCCGTGCCGCCGGACTACTTCCGCCGCGACCGCGCGCTCGGCGGTGGCGCCCTGCTCGACCTGGGCGTCTTCGCGCTCAGCGCGATCCGTTGCTTCGCCGGTGAGCCCGTACGCGTGTACGCCGAGGAGATGCGGCGCGGTCCCGGGGCGGCCGACCACGGCTTCACGGCGAGCCTGCGCCTGCCGGGCGACGTGCTCGGCCAGTTCGTGGTGGGCCAGGACATCGCCCGGGGCGACTTCCTGCACGTCGTGGGAACCAAGGGCCGGGTGGTGGTGCGGCAGCCGTGGTTCGGCGGCACGGACCCCGTCGAGCTGGACATCCAGGGTCCGGTGCCGATGCTGGAGTCGCAGAAGGAGTACTTCCCGGTGGACCCGGACGGCGTCCACCGGCTCGACGAGATGTTCCACATCTCCCGCATCCAGTTCGACGAGGTGTCCACGGCGATCGCGACGGGCACGGAGCTGCCGTTCGGCCGCCGCGAGGCGGTCGCGCAGGCGCGGGCCGTGGCCGCGCTGCTGGAGTCCGGCGCGACGGCGCAGCCCGTGGAGCTCGCCCGGACCATGTGACCCACGCCCCCCGAGCCGGCCACGGCGGCCGCCCCGCCGCCGTGGCCGGCCCCGTGCTGTCCGGGCCCGTCCGCGGCCGGAAGTGAGAAAGTGGGCTCCGCCCACACGGGCGGGGCAAAGGGGTGTTCGGAATACCTTGCCGAATAGGTGATCGAACGGCGACTGTGGAGGTGTCGGAGAACGGCTCCATCAACCAACGGGGGATTCGATGGGTACAGGGGCACTCCTATCCGGAACTTCACCTGAAGAACTTCATTCCGCAACTTCTGACGTGTGGTGGGACGACGGCACGCTCACGGAATTGGGAGCGGCGCTCTTCGCGACACTGCCGCGCAGCGATCAGCGCCGAAAAGGGGTCGAGTACCTGCGCGGACTGCTGGGTGTACGCGGCCGGCGTTCGATACGGAACATCGCCGCGCTGCTGGGCGGCTCGGCCACCGAGCAGAGCCTGCACCACTTCGTGTGCGGCTCCACCTGGGACTGGGCGCCGGTGCGCCGTGCCCTGGCCCGGCACCTGGTCGGCTCCGCCCCGCCGCTCGCCTGGGTGGCGCAGCCCATGGTCATCCCGAAGGCGGGGGAGAACTCCGTCGGCGTGGACCGGCAGTACGTCCCCGAGATGGGCCGGGTGATCAACGCCCAGCGCGCGATGGGGGTCTGGGCGGTGTCCGAGCACACCAGCGTCCCGGTGAACTGGCGGCTGTACCTCTCGTCCTCCTGGACGGGCGACAGCGTGCGGCGCCGGCAGGCGTCGATCCCGGACGATCTCGGCCCGCGCAGCATGGGCGACATGACGATCGACGCGTGCCTGGAGACGGCACGCGAGTGGGGCATGCCGTCGCGGCCGGTGGTCCTGGACGCGCGCAACATGGACATGCCGACCCTGGTGCGCCGGTTCGGCGACGCGGGGGTGTCCTTCCTGGCCCGTGTCAACAGCGCCTATCCGCTGGCCGTGACGGACCCGCTGCGGCTGGGCCGGGCATCGGGCGTGCAGCCTGCGGGCCGGCTCATGGCGGCCGACCGGGAGGCGCCGCGACCGGTGGTGTGGCGGGAGTCCGGGGCCACCTCGAGCACCCTGCACACCAGCGTCGTCTCCCTGCTGGGAGTGCGTCTCCCGCACACCGTGCCGGGTGACCCGGCGGCCCATGACCTGTGCCTGGTCGGAATCGGCAGTGGTCCCCGCCGACGCGTCGGGCAGCTCTGGCTCACCAATATGACGGAAGTCTCACTGCCCGCCCTGGCGAGCGGCAGCAGGCTCCCGTCCCGCACGGAGCGCGACTTCCGCCAGACGGCCGACCGGCTCGGCATCCGGGACTTCGCCGGCCGCTCCTACGGGGGCTGGCACCGTCACGTCACCCTCGCCTCGGCGGCCCACGCGGTGTCCGTCCTGGGGGACGTGGCCAAGCGGCCGTGACCGTGGGGGCCCGGCCCTGACGGCGCCCGGCCCCCTTCCTTCGGGGGCGGCGTCCCCCGTGGTGCCGGCCACGGGGGACGCGCTCGCGTGCCCGCGCGCCCTCAGGGCCGGAGTCCGGCTCGCCTCACAGGGCCCTGAGCCGGACGACGGCGTCCTCCGTCGCCGCGACCGCGCCCTCGAAGTACTCGCCGATCGTCTCCAGGGCCTCCGTGGGATAGCGGAGGGCCATCGCCATGATGCCCTCGACCAGGGGACGGAAGACCTCGGCGACCTTGGCGCTCTTCTCGGTGGGGACGATGATGACCTTGCGCCGGTCCGGGGCGCCCCGCTCGCGGCGGACGTACCCCTGGGACTCCAGCCGGTCGACCACACCCGTGATCGCTCCGGTGGTGAGGCCGGTGACCTTGGCCAGGTCACCGGGAGTGAGGACCAGCTCGCCCGGGAGGCCACGCATGTAGGTCAGGATCCAGGCGTCCGTCGGATGGATGTCCAGGTTCTTGGCGACCGCGCTGTTCAGCGAGATGCTGGTCAGCCCGAACTCCCGGGCCGCGGTCAGGGCCCGCTGCAGCGCGGCGTTGCGGCGGGGGTCGTCGCCGCCCTGGCCGGCTCGCACGTGGTAACCGTCCGTGTTCCCCGCCCCCTTGGGTTTCGTACTTGACATGAGTCCTCGCGCTTTTCTAGCATCAAATTGGCTTAGTGACCGAGATAATTCTCGACTGAGATGCCTTGTAGGGAAGGTACCCTCGCGGGGGAGGGTTGGGGAAGTCGTGCGGGGGAGGACGGGAAGCTGTAGGGAGCACGCACTTCGCGCCGAGCGGCCGCAGCCGGCCCCCGCGGCACCGTGCGGGAGCACACCCGGAGCCGGACCCGCTCCGGCACCGCGCGAGCGCGGCACCTCCAGAGGCTGAGTTCCGACGATGAAAGGCGAAAGCGTACTGGCTTCTTGCTCGTCTTCACCGCAGAGAAGAGCCGTTTTCCATCGCCCTGGAGAGTGATGTCTCAGAAAAGCGACGAGCAGCCCGCTGATTTTCCCCGACCGGGACTGTTCGCTGAGAACGACCCCCCTGGTGAATTAGAAGAATCCTTTTCCCGGACCCGGCCGAACCGCACCGGTTCGCCGAGTGCGGAGGCGCTGGGCAGAGCCCGTCAGTACGCTTTCCATTTTCAGGAGCGCATGTCGCACAGGGTGTCCCGGAAGGAACAGCCGCTTCTCCTCATGGACGCGGTCCGCGACATCGCGGAACAGAAATGCCTCGATTCCCTGCTCACCACCATCGTGCGGCGCACCCGGACCCTGCTGCGTGCCGACATCGGCGTGATCACCCTCTACGGCGAGGGCACGGCCGTACAGCTGGTCCATGACGGTCTGACGTCCCCGGTCGGCGACCTGCGGGTGTCCGGCGTCCGCCCGGGCGAGAGCCACCGCTGCGACACCCGGGTCCGGGGCGGGGACTGCGCGGGGGACGAGAAGTTCCGGCACGACGAGCTGGCCGACCGCATCCTGGCGCGGGAAGGCGTGCGGGCCGTCATGGCCCGCCCCCTCACCACCCGGGAGGGAACCATCGGCCTGCTGCTGTGCGCGGACCGTGAGGCCCGCTCCTACGCGGCCGAGGACATCTCCCTCCTGTCCTTCCTCGCCGACTACGCGGCCCCTACCATCGAACGCTTCCGCGCCCTCGACGAGGCCAGGAGCCGGACCGCGCGTGTGACCTCCGAGTGCGACCGGCTGCGCACCCGCCTCCACTCCGAGCAGCGGGCCGCACGCGCCGGCCGCCGTATGTACGACCTCGTGCTCGCGGGAGCGGACGCCCGCGCCGTCGTCGGCGAACTGGCGAGTGCGCTCTCCGCGTCGGTGGCCCTGTGCGACGAGAACGACCGCACCGTCGCCGTCTCGGGCGACGTTCCGGTGGACGGCGACGAACTCACCGACGCCGTACTGGAGGCCCGGGCCGAGAACAGGACCGTGCGCGTGGGTGAGAACATCACCGTGCTGCCCGTGCACGCCGGCGGCGAGGACCTGGGCGCGCTGATCGTCGATGCCCACCGGCCGTTCACGGAGCCGAGCCACGACGTGGCCGCCCGGGCCGCCCAGGCCGCGGCCTTCCTGGCCCTGGTCAACCGCAGCGCCGCGTCGATCAGCGGCCAGGCCCGGGACGAGACCCTCGACGCCCTGCTGGACCAGCCCGGACGCGATCCGCAACGCATCGCACAGCTGACCCAGCGCCTGGGTATGGACCTCACCCAGCCCCATGTCGTGGTCGTCGCCCACGCCGAGGGCGCCCAGCGCGGCAGGCTCATGGCCTGGGCCTCCCCGTACGTGGTGCGGCGGGGCGGGGCGAAGACCATGCGCGAGGGGTGCCTGGTCCTGCTGCTGCCCGGGGACGACCCGGGTGTCGCGGCACGCAACGTCTCCCGCCGCCTCGGCCAGGTGCTCGACTGCCCCGTGACCGCGGGCGGAGCCCTGGCCGACGGCGGACAGAACGCGGTGGCCCACGGGTACGGGCAGGCCAGGCGGTGCGTCGAGGCGCTGACGAGCATGGACCGGCACGGCGCCACGGCGACCGTGGAGGAACTCGGCTTCGTCGGCATGCTCCTCGGCGGCAGCCGGGACGTGGGCGGCTTCATCGAGCAGGCCCTCGGCCCGGTCCTCCACTACGACAGGGAACGCTCCACCGAACTGGCCGGCACGCTGGAGGCGTACTTCGCCGCCGGCAGCAGTCCCACCTACGCCGCGGAGGCCCTCCAGGTCCACCCCAACACGGTCTTCAGGCGGCTGGAGCGGATCGCCCAGCTCCTGGGCCCCGACTGGCAGGAACCGGCACGCGCGCTCGAGGTGCAGCTCGCGCTGCGGCTGCAGCGGGTGAGCAACTCCCTGCCCGACGCCCGCTGACCCGGCCCGCCGCGGTGGCCCCCACCGCGGCGGCGTCCGGCGGCGGGCGGCTCACCGGCCCGCGGCGGCGGGCGGCTCACCGGTCCGCGGTTCGTCGCCGGCCCGCGGCGAAGCGCCTGCACGGGTCGGCCCACGCGGGAGCGTCCGCACGCTGATCGTCCAGCAGTTCTCGCGCGGTAGGTCCGACAGCAGACCCAGCACCGACCGGCCGGCTCGCAGGCGAGGTCCGTACCTGGCGACCCGGCTCGCGACCCGGCCCATGGCCACCTCGAATGCTTCCCGCCATCGGGCGGGATCCGTGCTGTGACCTGCGGTCACCGTCTCATCGTCAGTCCACACGACTCATGATGACCAACGGTGGCCGCACCCGTCTTCGTCTGAGCTGGGCGATCAATCTTCGCTGTCACGAGAGAGCCAGTGGACGAGCCTTCGATGGCACGTGCTCAAGGTGCGCTGTCTCCGAACGCCCAACGGCAAGATCACGGTCTACAGCTGGAGTGGCCGGGATGCGTGCCAAAGGGGCAACGAGATGATCTTGAAGCCCTGAGCTGCTCGGATCTACGTGCCGCGGGGTCGTGAGAAAGATCAACTTGAACTGTCCACATAAACAGCGACATCGTGTTCGGGATCTTCAAGATCCTGGGCTACAACTTCAGCCCCGCTTCAAGGACCTGGACGACCAGCGGTTCCGGCGGGCGACGATGCCCGGGGTGGAGACGGGCACGTACGGGGTGCTGGAGCCGCTCGCCCGCAACCGCGTCAACCTGAAGAAGATCGAGACGTGGTGGCCGGACATGCTCCGGGTCGCGGGCTCCCTGGTCACCAACCAGGCCCGCGCCTACGACCTGCTGCGGATGTTCGGCCGCGAGGGCCGCCCCACGCCGCTGGGACAGGCGTTCGCCGAGTACGGGCGGATCGCCAAGACCGAGCACCTGATGCGAATGGTCGACCCCGTCGACGACACCTACCGCAGGCAGATGAACCGCCAGCTCACCGTGCAGGAGTCCCGCCACAAGCTGGCCCGCGACGTGTGCCACGGCAAGCGCGGCACCATCCACCAGGCGTACCGCGACGGCATGGAGGACCAGCTCGGCGCGCTCTGCCTGGTCCTCAACGCCATCGTGCTCTGGACCACGAAGTACATCGACGCCGCCGTCGCCCAGCTCCGCGCCGAGGGCCACGAGCTGCGGGACGAGGACATCGCCCGGCTCTCTCCGCTCAAGCACCGCAACCTCAACGTGCTCGGCCGCTACGGCTTCACCGCCTCCACCCCGGCCGTCGGCGCCCTGCGCCCGCTGCGCGACCCGGACGCGGCCGGGCTCGGGCTGGATGAGGACGACGAGGAGTAGAGGAGCTTTCGGCGTCTCCCGCCGGGGCCCGGATCGCTGTCTGGGTGGGAGCGTTTCGTTCCAGGCGGGTGCCGTCGGTGGGCGGCGGTGGAGAGGTGCAGGGTGTGGCCCTGTCGAGGCCCGTGTCGTCAGGCGGCGGAACCGGCCGTGAGCTGGTCCATGATGTCGGCCAGGTTGTAGTGGGCCCGCTTCTCGATGATCTTCCCGTCCTTGAACGTGAACAGGTTGAACATGGAAAACCGTACATGCGCTCCGCGTGGGGGGATGTTGTAGTAGTCGCCGCCCTGGTCTCCTTCGACCACGACGTAGGCGCCGACCTTGTCGGCTTCGGCGACGGTGTCGAGGACCGTCAGGCGGTTGCCGGGGAAGGCGTCGAGGTGCTTCTTCTCCGCGTCGATGAACCCTGCGGCGCCGGGCCGGGGGCTGTCGATCTGGGGGTAGAAGACGAAGTCCGGGTGGAACATGCCGGTGAGCGTGTCGTAGTCGCCCTGCTGAAGGGCCTGGTAGAAGCGATGCGCGAGGTCGGCATTGGTTCCGGTGGACATGTGAGGTGGTCCTTCTCTGTCGTTCTGGCACGGCGCAGGCGACGCCGCGAGGGATTGCTCCCAGGGGGGGCGGGGCTCGGCGTGTGGGAGCCCCGCCCCCGGCACGAGGTCTCGGTTCGTGAGCTGTCATACGGGCTCAGGCGCGCTGCACCCAGTCCTGGTCCAGGCGGTCGGTCAGGCCCGCGGCGGCGAAGGCCGCCTCCAGGGCGTCGCGGCCCTCGGTGAAGTGGGACCAGCTGTCGTGGTGGACCGGGACGACGCGGCGGGCGTCGAGAATCCGGGTGGCCTCGGCGGCCTGGGCGCTGTCCAGGACGATCAGGTTGCCGTCGAAGAGCATGGGGAAGCGGGGTGCTCCGGCGAACAGGAGGGCGGTGTCGATCGGGGCGAAGCGCTCGGCGATCTCCCTGACCGCGTCGAGCGAGGCGTTGTCGCCGCTGACGTAGACCGTCGGCAGGCCCTCGCCCGTCAGGACGAAGCCGACGACCTGGCCGGCGAAGGGCTCGACCTCCTCACGCGCGCCGGGGCCGTGGATGGCGGGGACCCCGGTCACCGTGATGGTGCCGCCGCCCGGACGCTCCAGTTCGACCGTCTCCCAGTCGGCCAGGCCCGTGGCCTTCGCCCCGAGGCGCTTGCCGCCGTCGGGTGTGGTGAGAGTGAGGGGGACGTCGGCGAGCAGGGCGCGGCCGGAGGTGTCGAGGTTGTCGGCGTGCTCGTCGTGGGAGAGCAGGACCACGTCGATGGGGCCGAGCTCGGCGGGTGCGGTGGTGGACGGGGCGGTCTTGACCAGGGTCGGGCCGCCGGGCGCGGGGTAGTCGCCGGGGCCGTCGAAGGTCGGGTCGGTCAGGAAGCGCAGGCCGCCGTACTCGAACAGGGCGGTCGGACCGCCGAACGTGCGGACCGGGAACTGGTTGGCGCTGAGCTGGGACATCACATCTCCGTTTCTCACGAAAAAAACCTGCTGTTAACGTGATGCCAGGCTAGGCGGGTGTCACGGAAAAATGCAAGCGCTACCATGAGAGGCATGGACGACACCCTGGCCACCGACGTGGCACCGACCGCTCTGCCCCCGGCCCCGGGTGCCGACCGGTACCGCTCCCTGGACTTCGCCGACACCGCCGCCACCCTGCCCGCCGGCCAGAGCTACGACCTGCTCGCCGCCCCGGAATCCGCCATGCGCTGGCTCGCCGCTCACAACCTGACCACCCCGGACGTGCAGCTGTACGAGGTGTGCGCACAGCGGATGCGCACCCTGCGCGGACACGTCCGGGCCCTGTTCGCCGCGCGCGTGGACGGCGCGCCCCCGCCCGAGGAATCCCTGCACGCGGTGAACGAGGCCCTCACGGCCGTGCCCACCGCCCCCCTCCTCGCCTGGGACGGGGCCCAGGGGCTGCGCCGCGTTCAGGCGCACCCCACCGACCAGGCCGTCAACCACGCACTGGCGACCCTCGCCGCCGACGCCGCCGACCTGCTCACCGGTCCCGACGCCGGCATCCTCGCCGCCTGCGGCTCCGCCCCCTGCGACCGGTTCCTCCTGCGCACCCACGGCCGACGCCACTGGTGCTCCACACGCTGCGGCGACCGTGTCCGTGCCGCCCGCGCCTACGCCCGGCGCAGCGGCGCCTCGGACTGACGCATCACCCCCAGGCCCTCTTGCGGACCGCCCGGTGGCCACGCGAAACACCTTCAGCAGGCTGCTTCCGGTTGTCGACCGGCAGCCGGGCGCTTGATCACTGAAGATCACCGCTCCGACTCGGGCTCTCTCACAAACGTTCATCTGTGAGAGTTCTGCGAGAGCCCTCGAGGTGATCGGGTTTCCGCAGGTCGCCGTTCGCAAAAGTCCTCTCGAAACCCGCATGTTGTGCGAGGTGCTCCTGAGAGACTTCCCGGATGGATCTCACGCCCGATCGGGCCGCATTGGCGGTGGAACGTCACGACTGCCCGAACCGTGACGCGCCCGCCGGCTCCGCGTGCCGCACCCGAGGCGGGAAGACCGCCGCGAAGTACCACACCCCGCGCTTCGTCCTCGTCCCGGCGCTGCGCGAGGAACTGGAGATCCTCGTCCCCGCTGACCGCCACCCCGGCCGCGCATGGACTCCAGGGACTCCAGGCCCCGCGCTCGCCGCCGTGCCCGCGCCCCGCACCGAGAGCCCGGTCCGTATCGGCTGCGCCAGGACGTCGACCGCCCGCCAGGAACTGGCGAGCCGGCTCGAAGCCCTCCGCCGGGCCCAGTGCCACAAGGTCTTCAAGGAGCGGATCAGCACCCGCGTCAAGGTCCGGCCCGAGCTGGAGGCGGCGCTCGCCCTGGCCCACCAGTTCAAGGAGGCCGCCCCCGAGACGCCCGTCATCCTCACCGTCCACGAGCTCAAGCGCCTCGCCAGGAACGCGGCCGAGCTGATGACGCTGTCCTCCGAGCTCCGGGCCGGCGGCATCCAGCTCGAACTCCTCACCGGCCCGCTCACCGGCATCTACGACCCCAACGGCATGGGCGCGATGTTCTTCGCCGTGCTCGCCGTCGCCGGGCAGATCGAGCGCAACTACATCCGGGAGAAGACCCTCGAAGGCCAGGCCGTCGTCGCCGCCAAGGGCAACCACGGCGGCCGGCCGAAGGTCATCGGCGACGACATGCTCACCTTCGCCGTCGCGCTCAAGGACAAGGGCGTCCCCGTCCCCGAGATCGTCAAGGAGCTCACCATCAAGACCGGCAAGAACGCGGGCAAGTTTCCCTCGGTGGCCTCGCTCTACCGGGCGGTCGCGGAAGCCGAAGCCGCCGCGGCCGACGACGGCCTGCCCCTGCGCCCCAAGCCCGTACGGATCCGCCGCCCCGGAGAGCCGCTCACCGCCGAGGAGGTCGAGCTGCGCGACCGCCTCCAGGCCCAGTCCCACCCGGACGCCGAAGGCGCCCGCCGTGGATGACCTCGCCACCGTCCGCGCGCAGGAGTACGCCAAGACCTACGACACCCTGCTCGAAGCCGCCGCCCGGCTCGACATGCTTCGGCGCCTGGAGGGCGGCAGCGTCGACCCCCACGCCACCGCGGCCATGAACGCGGTCCGGTTCGCCGCCACCATCCTGTGGCCGGCGGTCCCCGGCGTCCCGCCGCCCGGCTACCGCCACGACAGCGAATACCTGCTCCAGCTCGCCGCCAACTGGCGCGAGGCCGCGCTCGAACTCGGCGAGTTCGCACCCCAGCGCCCCGCCCTGCGACTCGTCTCCGCCGGCGAACCCGACGAGGAACATCCGATCGGAAACCGGCGCTGAGCCGTCGGCTACCCCCGGAAGGCGGTCACGCCGCCATGATCATTCTCAGCGCCAACCGCTGTACCGATGTTCCCCGAGGCCGTGGTAGCCGCAGGCGGTGCCGGGGATCGTGGTGGTGCCCCCGCCGGGACCGCCGCTTCACGGCCGGCCGAAGGTGGCGCGTACGGTCGTACGCGCCAGGAGCGTACGACCGTACGCTCTGACTGTATGCTCCACGCATGACTGTCGACGTACTGCAGCAGCCCACCCGGGCCGACCGGCGGGCCCGGGCGGCCGTGGCCGTGCTGTTCCTCACCAACGGGGCCCTGTTCGCCAATCTGCTGCCGCGGTATCCGCAGATCAAGGCCGATCTCGGAATCGGGAACGCCGCCTACGGGCTGGCCGTCGCGGCGTTCCCGGCGGGCGCGATAGCCGCCGGCCTGGCGGCGGGGGTGCTCGTCCGCCGGCTCGGCTCGGCGCGGGTCGCGGTGATCGGCACCCTGCTGACCGGCGCGGGAGTCCTCACCGCGGGCCTGGCCGGCTCGGTGGCCGTGTTCGCGGCGGCACTGTTCCTGGCCGGCGCCATGGACGCCATCACGGACGTCGCGCAGAACGCCCACGGACTGCGGGTGCAGCGCCGCTACGGACGTTCCATCATCAACTCCTTCCACGCCATCTGGTCCATCGGCGCCGTCACCGGAGGGGCCATGGCGGCCGGAGCGATCGCACTGGACCTGTCCCGGGGGCAGCACCTGCTCGTCTCGGGTGTGGTGTTCGGGATCGCCGCCTGCGTCGCCCTGCGCCACTGCCTGCCCGGGCCCGACACCGAGCCGGCCGAGGAGGAGGGAGCCGCGGGCGACGGTCCGCGGCAGGAGCGGAACGCGACGACCTCCAGGCGCACCGGGTACGTGCTGGCGGCTCTCGTCCTCATCGCCACCGCCGGCACGCTCGTCGAGGACGCGGGCAACTCCTGGGCCGCGCTGTACCTCGCCGACTCCTTGAACGCGTCGGTGACACTGGCCGCCTGCGGATTCATCGCCCTGGTCGGAGCACAGTTCGTCGGCCGCCTGATCGGTGACCGGCTCGTGGACCGGTTCGGCCAGCGGCGGGTGGCCCGCGCCGGCGGGGCCGTCGCCGCGGCCGGCATGGGCCTGGCGCTGGCCGTCCCCACGGTGCCGGGGACGGTCCTCGGCTTCGCCGCCGCGGGATTCGGCGTGGCGACCCTCGTTCCCGCGGCGATGCACGAGGCCGACGAACTGCCCGGCCTCAAGCCAGGATCGGGACTCACCATCGTCTCCTGGCTCATGCGCCTGGGCTTCCTGTGCTCCCCGCCCGTCGTCGGACTCGTCGCCGACACGGCCGGCCTGCGCACGGGCCTGCTCGTGGTACCCCTCGCCGGACTCCTCGTCATCCTGTTCGCCGGGGTACTGCGGCCCCGGCAACGCTGAGACGCCGGGCCGACGGCACCGGGCCAAAACGGCTCCGGGCACACGGAACCCACGACGGCCCGGCTCGCGCCTCCGGCAGGCCCGTTCGAGCGGACCGCGGTGGGACAGGCCGCCGGGCTCCGCGGGCGGGATCACCCGGCGGTGGGCGTCGCGCGGCCGGAGCGCTCGGCTTTCGCGTACTGGTCCAGCAGCTTGTTGTACGTGGCGGACGGGAGTGCCGAGCCGCTTCGGCGCAGGGCGTCCCGGAAGGCTCGGGTGGCCTCGGTGACGTGGTGGCCGGGGCCCAGGACGCGCAGGCAGTCGTCGAGGAGCGCGGCGAAGACGACGAGGCCGTCGGCCGGGGCGCGGTCGCGCCGGGCCCGCACCTCGGCCAGGCAGCCGCGGGTCATCAGCGAGCCGAAGTGGTCGGGGCCCCAGATCCGCAAGGCCACCGACAGCAGGTCCTCGTACGCGGTGACCGACCCGGCGAAGTCTCCGCTGTCCGCGAGCAGCCCGGCGTAGGTGGCGCGGACAGGAAGGGTCTCGACATGGTCGGGCGGCATGAGCCGCTGGTAGTCGCGGAGCAGATCGCGGCACTCCTCGGCCGCCCTGGCCGGGTCGCCCGCCTCCGCCCGGCAGTCGAGCAGGCTGCGACGCATGTCGAGGGTACGCGGATGGTCGGCGCCCAGGACGCGCGTATGGTCCGCGGTCAGTTCCTGGTAGACCGGGATCATCGTGTCCGCCCCCGCGTCCTCGGAGCGGCAGCCGGCAAGGTCACTGCGCAGCCGGAGGGTGTCCGGGTGGTCCGGGCCCAGCACGTGGCCGTGCACGGTGATCAGGTCCTCGTATGCCGCGAGGGCCGCGGCCGTGTCGCCCGCTGCGTGCAGCTTCTGGGCGAGCAGCCTGCGGGTGCGCATGGTCTCCGGATGGTGCGGGCCCAGTACCCGGGCCATGTCTTCCTGCAGTTCGCGCAGGTCGGCGACCGCCTTGGAGCGGTCGCCCGCCTCGCCGCGCCAGTCGGCCAGCCCCACGCGGGTTGTCAGGGTGAGGGGATGCTCGGGGCCCAGGGCCCGCCGGCAGTCGGCGAGCAGCGCGGCGAACGCCTCGGCTGTCCGGCCCGGGTCACCGATCACGCCCTTGATGTCCAGGAGGAAACGGCGTGACTCCAGTACTGAGGAGTGGTCGGGACCCCAGACGGAGCGCAGAGCGGCGATCATCTCCTCGAGGGCCTCGGCGGCGGCGACCGGATCGCTCTCCGCGAGGCCGTGCTGCCACATCCGGAAGGCGCCGCGGTAGCCGATGACGAAGGGGTGGCCGGGCCCGAGCATCTGCTCCAGCAAGCGGGCCGACTCGTCCATGCCGGACGGTGCCGCGGTGGTGTCTCCCGCCTGGTCGCGCAGCAGCCCCAGGGTGTAGCGGGCACGGGAGACGTCGAAGTGGTGGGCGCCCAGGATCCGCACGGCGTCGTCGATCATGTCCGCCAGCTCGGCGGCGGCCCCGGCCGGATCTCCGGCGGCGGCACGCCACTCGGCCAGCTCGTGCCGCACCGCCAGGGTGCGGTGGTCGTCGCGGCCGAACGCCGTCAGGTGTTCGGCCAGCAGTTCCCCGAACCGATCGCGGGCCCCGACGGGGTCGCCCGCCTCACCCCGCAGGCGCGCGAGCTGTATGCGTGCGTCCCGGGTTGTGTCGTCAAGGGGCCCGAGGCGCGTTCGGCAGTCGCCGAGCAGTTCCTCGTACAGGGCGGTGGCGCGCGGCGCGTCTCCCCTGTCGCGGTGCAGGGAGGCGATCCGGGAGCGGACCGAGAGGGTGCGGTGGTGGTGCGGGCCATGGACGCGGCGGTGGTCGACGAGCAGTTCTTCGTAGTCGGCCAGCGCACCGGCCAGGTCGCCCCCGACGAGCCGGGCATAGGCGAGCTCGCCGCGGGCGTCGAAGGTGGCGAAGTCGTACGGCCCGAGCAGGCGGGCGCAGTCCGCGGCCAGCTCCGTGTACGCCGCCACGGCCTCCGCGGGGCGTGCGGTGAGCCACAGGAAACGGAGGGAGTTGCTGCGGCAGGCGATGGTGCGGGGGTGGCCGGTGCCGTACTTTCGCGCGGACGTGGCCGCGAGCTGCCGGTAGTGGTCCATCGATGCCTGGTAAAGCCCGGCACGGCCGAGGCTCTGGCCGGTCCGGAGCAGGACCTCGTGCACATCGCGGTCCGACCACAGCAGGTGCTCGTCATGGGACCGCAGCGCCTCGGTGTTGGCGCGGAGCCGTTGGCCGGTGGCGAAGTCACGTTCCGTCTCCGGCCACGCCTGGAGCAGGGCGTCGGCCGCCGCCCGGACGGTCCGGGCCAGCAGCTCCGGCGGGAGCTGCTCGCGCACACTGCGCTGCACCAGCCCGTGGACCTGAACGGCCTGGCCTGGCGTGTAGGTGACCAGGCTGAGCCGGTGCAGGGCGCGCAGCGCGCCTGCGGCGTCCTCGGCCGTCGCGGGGACCGGTCGCCGGGTACCGGAGGTGCGGTGGCCGGTGAGGTGGGTGAGGGCGGGTCGGCCGGTCAGGACATCGGCGGGGATGCCGTTGGGGTCGAGCACCGCGGCGAGCCGGAGCATGGGGCGGGCCAGGCCGGCGGGGCGGAGCCGGTCGGCGTGTTCGATGGAGAGGGACCAGGTGGCCGCCACCGTGACGGCCTGGTCGTCGGGCAGGGCGCCGGGTTCGGGGAGCAGGTCGGCCAGTGTCCCGAGCCGGTCGGCCAGCAGCCGGCGGTAGCGGGCGCAGGTGACGTCGGTGTCGATGATGTAGGCGGCGGCCTGGGCCAGGGCGAGGGGCAGGTGTCCCAGGTCGGCGGCGAGGCTGTCGATCTGGTCGGTGGGCTCGTGGCGGTCGTGCGCGGCGAGTACGGCGGCGACGTAGGCGGCGGCGTCCTGGGGGGTGAACAGGCCCACGGGCACCAGGCGTCGGCCGGCGCCGGTCAGGGCGGCCTCGCGGCGGCGCGTGGTGACCAGGACACGGCCGTGCGGGCTGGCGGGCGGCCACCAGCCGCGTATGTCGGCCGGATCCGTGACGTCGTCCAGTACGACCAGCCACCGGCACGGCTTCTGGCCGGCCTTCGGCTCCAGCCAGGCCAGGAACGCCCGCGCCGCCTGCTCGGGGCCGCCGGGGTCGGCGCCGAGGACCTCCACACCGGCCTGCGCGTAACCGGTCGTGATCGCCGAGCGGCTGCTCGCGTTGATCCACACCAGTACGTCGACCCCGCCGCTGTCCCAGGCGGTACGGGCGTAATCGGCGGCCAGCTGTGTCTTGCCCACCCCGCCGGTCCCGGTCAGCACCTGGCTGAGCACCGCGGTGCCCCCGCTGTCGACCGCCGCCCGCAACCGGTCGACCTCGGCCCGGTGCTGGAACGACAGGGCGCGCGGCGGGATCACACCGACCTGGTGCGGCCAGGCGGCCGGTGCGCGGGGCGCGGCGTGGTGGTGGACCTGCCCGGCGTAGCCGACGGCGATACCGCCGTGGTCGGCGAAGGCGCTGCCGAAGTGGTGAGCCGGCGCGGCCGAGGCGGTACCGGGTGCGCTCAGTCCTGGTGCGAACCCGGCCGGGAAGGGTTTCCCAGCGTCACGTTCCCCATGGTCACAGCGGCGGCGGACCCGTGGTCGGCCTGGACGCGCACGTCCCCGCCCACGGCCAGACCGCTCTGGCCGGCCGACACACCGCTGGGGGAGGCCTGTCGGGCCATCAGGGTGCGCAGCTCATCCACGACCCGGGCCCGCTCGACGTCCTCCAGGCTTTCCAGCAGGGTCTCGATCCGGCCCTGCCACACGGCCTCCTGACGGACGCGCGTCCGCTCCGCCTCGGCCGGCCGCGCCGCCTCCAGCTCGTTCGCGGTCTGATCGAGGCGCTCCAGCTCGGCGTGCTCACGCTGCGCGTCCCCCCGGCCGAACCAACGGGCCACCTGCCGGCGCATCTCCGTCCACGCGTCCGTACCCGCGGCCTGCACCACCGCAGTGCCTCCCGCCGCAGCCAGCGCGGCCATGGCCTCCGACAGCATCCTCGCCCTTCCCCTCCCGCTGAGAGATCAGTCCGGAACCGGGGCACGCACCACACCCGTGCCTCCAGCACATCACTCCATCAGACACGTGCCGCCGTTGTCTCAGGTTCCGTCAAGAGAGCGGCCGTGGCACGGGGCCGAGGACCGTACCCGGGGTGAGATTCAGCCGGGCGTCCGCGCCGGGGTCCACTCGCCGGTACGGGCGGACGCGAGCCCGGAACAGCGAGGTCGGGCCGCGTCGGCCGGCGGGTGTGAGGAGACCGGCTCACTCCGGGCGGTGACGCGGGCGGCGGCGCGATCGGGGCGGGGGCGGTCGGCGCGTCCGCCGCCGCGCCCTCGCACCACCCGTGCCCCCGGTTCATCCCATCAGGCAGTACGGGCCGTTCTCGCTGTGCCGGGACCTCTTCTTCTCCCAGGATCGACATGCGGCGGACGCAGTCGTTCCGGTGCGCCGCGCGGTCCGGGTGGAGTGACGGAACAGGAGAGGGGACGGCATGCATCTGACCCCGCACGAGCAGGAGCGCCTGCTGGTCCATGTGGCGGCGGACGTCGCCCGGCGGCGCCGTGAGCGCGGGCTGCCGCTGAATTATCCCGAGGTGATGGCGCTGTTGACGGCGCACGTCTACGAGGAGGCGCGGGCCGGGGCGACGGTCGACTCGGTGATGGAGTCCGGGCGCCGTGTGCTGCGGCGCGACGAGGTCATGGACGGTGTACCGGAGATGATCACCAACGTCCAAGTCGAGGCGACGTTCCCGGACGGGACGAAGCTGGTGACCATCCACGACCCGTTCGACGAGGCGGACACCGAGGTGGACGTCCACCCGGGGAAGCGGGAGCTGCTGCCGGACGAGGACGAGTACCGGGTGGCGTTCAACGAGGGCGTCACGCCCGTGCCGTTGGAGGTGTCCAATCCCGCGGACCGTCCGGTCCAGGTGGGCTCCCACTTCCACTTCGCCGAGGTCAACGAGGGCCTGGACTTCGACCGCGAGGACGCCCACGGGATGCGGCTGCACATCGCCTCCGGCACCTCCGAACGGTTCGAGCCCGGCGACGCGCGCACCGTGATGCTGGTGCCCGTCGCGGGGGAGCGGATCGTCCGGGGGCTCCAGGCCGACAAGAGCGAAGAGGAGGAGCACCTCGATGCCCGACAGGACTGAGGACGAGAACGCGAAGCCCTGGGAGCCGCTGTCACGCTCCCGCTACGCCGACCTGTACGGGCCGACCACCGGGGACCGGGTCCGGCTCGCCGACACCGGCCTCCGGCTGAGGATCGACGCGGACTGGTGCGGCGGACCGGGCCGCAGCGGCGACGAGATGGTCTTCGGCGGCGGCAAGGTGATCCGCGAGTCCATGGGGCAGTCGCACATCCCGCGCGACGACCCGCGCGAGCCGGTGGACACGGTGATCACCGGGGCGCTGATCCTGGACCACTGGGGTGTGGTGAAGGCCGACGTCGGACTGCGCGACGGCCGGATCCGGGCGATCGGCAAGGCGTACAACCCGGAGACCATGACGCCGCCCGACAACGACGACCCGCGCGCGTCGGCCTTCGTCGTGGGGCCCGAGACGGAGGTGATCTCCGGCCAGGGGCGCATCCTGACCGCCGGCGGCGTCGACACGCACGTGCACTTCCTGTGCCCCGGCCAGATCCACGAGGCCCTCGCGTCGGGCGTGACCACCCTGATCGGCGGCGGCACCGGCCCCGCCGAGGGCAGTACGGCCACCACCGTGACGCCCGGCACGTGGCACATCCAGCGGATGTTCGAGGCGCTCGACGCCTTCCCGGTCAACATCGGCCTGCTCGCCAAGGGCAGCACCGTCTCCGGGAAGGCGCTGCACGACCAGGTCGCGGCCGGTGCCCTCGGCTTCAAGATCCACGAGGACTGGGGCGCGACCCCGGCGGTGATCGACGCGGCCCTGACGGTGTGCGAGGAGACCGGGGTCCAGGTCGCCCTGCACGCCGACTCCCTGAACGAGTCCGGCTTCGTGCAGCACACCTTCGCCGCGACCAAGAAGAACCGCAGGACCAAGGACGCCAAGTACCGCGGCCTGCACATCTTCCACATCGAGGGCGCCGGCGGCGGTCACGCCCCCGACATGATCAGCCTCGCGAGCAAGCCGAACGTACTGCCCGCGTCGACCAACCCCACCCGGCCCTTCACCGTCAACACCGTGAAGGAACACGTCGACATGATGATCGTCTGCCACCACCTCAACCCGGAGGTCGAGGCGGACATGGCGTTCGCCGACTCCCGGATCCGGCCCTCCACCATGGCCGCCGAGGACCTGCTGCACGACATGGGCGCCATCTCGATGATGTCCTCCGACGCCCAGGCCATGGGCCGCATCGGCGAGATGATCCTGCGGACCTGGCAGACCGCGCACGTCATGAAGTCCCGCTACGGACACCTGCGCGAGGACGACGCCGACGCGGACAACTTCCGGGCCCGGCGCTACATCGCCAAGTACACCATCAACCCCGCCGTCACCCACGGCATCGACCACGAGGTCGGTTCCGTCGAGGACGGCAAACTCGCCGACCTGGTCCTGTGGGAGCCGAAGTTCTTCGGCGTGAAACCCCACATGGTCATCAAGGGCGGCCAGATCGCCTACGCGCAGATCGGCGACGCCAACGCCTCCATCCCCACCCCGCAGCCCTATCTGCCGCGCCCGGTCTGGGGGTTCCAGGGCCGCGCCCCGGGGGCGAACTCCTTCAACTTCGTCGCCGAGGCCGCCCTCGACGGCGAACTCTCCCGGGCCGGACTGCTCAAGCCACTGCGCGCGATCCGCTCCACCCGGGGCGTCACCAAGGCCGACATGGTGCACAACAACGGCCTCCCGGAGATCGACATCGACCCCGACACCTTCGACGTCACCATCGGCGGCGCCACCACCTCCGACGTCCGCACCCGCGTCGACGGACAGGAGATCGGACGGAACTACGCGACGGAACTGCCCATGGCCCAGCGGTACTTCCTGTTCTGACCCCCGGCCGGGGCCGGCCGGCCCCGGCCCTCATCCGAAAGGCGGGCCATGAGCCGCACCGCCCTGCTCCTCCTGGCCGACGGACGCTTCCCCGCCGGCGGGCACGCCCACTCCGGCGGGATGGAGGCCGCCGTCGCCTCCGGAAGCGTGCACGACGCGGCCGGCCTGGAGGCGTTCTGCCGCGGGCGGCTGCACACCGCCGGGCTGACCGCCGCCGCTCTCGCCGCCGCGGCCGCCACCGGACACGACGCCCTCGCCCTGGACGAGGCCGCCGACACCCGCACCCCGGCACCGGCCCTGCGCCGCGTCGCACGCCGCCTCGGCCGGCAACTGATGCGCGCCGCCCGCGCCACCTGGCCCGGTGCCGAACTCGACCACCTCGCCCGCCACCGCCCCCAGGGCGCCCACCAGCCGGTCGTCCTCGGCGTCACGGCCCGCGTCGCCGGACTCACCCCGCTCGACGCCGCCCACGCCGCCGCCTACGAGAGCGTCGGCGGCCCGGCGACCGCGGCGGTACGCCTGCTGAGCCTCGACCCGTTCGAGGCCACCGCGGTACTGGCACGGCTCGCCGGCGAGTGCGACACCGTCGCCGGTGCCGCGGCCGGCGCGGCGGAGCGCGTGGCCGCCGAGGGCGTCACCGTCCTGCCCGCCGCGTCCGCCCCGCTGCTGGACATCACCGGCGAGCAGCACGCCGCCCGGCCCGTCCGCCTCTTCGCCTCCTGACCCCTCTCCACCACACCGACCTGGAGCCCCCGTGCATCTGGACCATCCCGTGACCCTGCCGCACCGCCACACCCACAGCGCCGACCCACGGCGCCCGGACGGCAGCCGCCGCGCCCTGCGGATCGGCTTCGGCGGGCCGGTCGGCTCGGGCAAGACCGCGACCGTGGCGGCGCTGTGCCGCGTCCTGCGGGACCGGCTGTCCCTCGCCGTGGTCACCAACGACATCTACACCCAGGAGGACGCCGCCTTCCTGCGCCGCGAGGCCGTACTGCCACCGGAGCGCATCACCGCCGTGGAGACCGGCGCCTGCCCGCACACCGCCATCCGCGACGACATCTCCGCCAACCTCGAAGCGGTCGAGCAGCTCGAACAGGCCCTGCACCCGCTGGACCTGATCCTCATCGAGTCCGGGGGAGACAACCTCACCGCGACCTTCTCCCGCGGACTCGTCGACACCCAGGTCTTCGTCATCGACGTGGCCAGCGGCGACGACATCCCGCGCAAGGGCGGCCCCGGCATCACCACCGCCGACCTCCTCGTGGTCAACAAGACCGACCTGGCGCCGTACGTGGGGGCCGACCTGGACACCATGAGGGCCGACACCCGCAGGCAGCGGGGGGACCTGCCGTACGCGTTCACCAGCCTGACCGCGGCCGACGGCATCCGCCCGGTCGCCGACTGGGTCACCGGGCGCCTCGCCGCCTGGCACGCCGGGGCCGCCAGGTGACGGCCGCCGCCCAGGCACCCGCCGGGGACCTCCCGGCGCCCCGCGCCCACCCCACCGGCGTCCGCGCCACCGCCCGGCTGCGGGCCACCCACAACGGCCGCGCCACGACACTCCCCCTCCTGCACAGCGACGGCCCCTTCCACCTGCGCCGGCTGCGGCCCCGCGGGGAGCGGGCACGGGTCTGCGTGCTCGGCGCGATGAGCGCACCGCTCGGCGGAGACAGACTCGGACTCGACGTCACCGTCGAGGCGCGCGCCCGGCTGGAGGTGACCGCGTCCGCCGCCACCATCGCCCTGCGCGGCCCCACCACGGACCCCGCCACCTACGACGTACGGCTCACCGTCGGCGAGCACGCGTCGCTGCACTGGCTGCCCCAGCCGCTGATCAGCGCGCGGGGCAGCACCCTGCACCAGACGTACGAGGTGGACCTCGCCCAAACCTCCCGGCTCCTGCTGCGCGAGGAGCAACTCCTCGGACGTACCGCCGAACCGTCGGGCCACCTGTCCACCCGTCTGACCGTACGATGCGACGGCCGCCCGGTCCTCGACCAGCACACCGTCTACGGGGCCCCGGCCCCGGCGTGGGACGGACCCGCCGTACTGGGCGGCCACCGGGCGACCGGTCAGCTCCTCCTCGTCGCCCCCGAGCCGGTGCCGCTCCCGGAGCCCGTCCTCCTCGGCGACCCGGAACGGGGACAGTGCGTTCTGGCGCCCCTCGCCGACGGCACGGCGCTCCTCGCCACCGCCGTCGCCCCGAACCCGTCCCGGCTCCGCGTCCTCCTCGACGCCGCGCTCGCACACGTGTCCGGCGCGACGACGTCGCCGTGAGGACGGGACGCGGTCCGCGTCCGCCCCCTACCGGACGGTAAGTGTGCAGACTTTCCAGGCCGGTTGTGAAGATTGGATGGATGAGGACACTCCGGTCGTCGGAGGTAACGGTTCCGATTCGGAATGATCGGCCGACGTCAGGAGCGAGGTCCCGGAGCGCTTCCGTCCCTAGGATCTCCCTGTGCTTTTCCAGCACTTGAGACAACTGGCGTGACTCTTCCAGCACGCATCACGTGTGAACACATCTCGCGTGTCCCGTTGCGGGTCCCGCCGGAGGGGAAATCTGTGTTTGCTCTTCATTCCGCGTTCGCCATGACCGGGCGACGCACCACCGCACGACGTGTCGCCGCAGGGGCGGCCACGGCCGGCCTGCTGACCATGGGCCTCCTCGCCGGTGCGGGTAACGCCGCCGCCGACGAGGGGGACGTCCACCACCAGGGTGGCGCGGTCGCCACTCTCGACGGGCTGAAGACGTACGACTCGGCCCGTCTGGACGTCGGCGACGGCAAGACCAAGAACATCGCCGCCGGCCTGTTCGAGATGAGCGTCGAGGGCAGCGGCAGTCTGCAGTCGTACTGCATCGACATCCACAACCCGACCCAGAACAAGGCGACGTACCTGGAGACCCCCTGGGCCCAGACCTCGCTCGGCGCCAACGAGAACGCCGGCAAGATCCTCTGGATCCTGCAGAACTCGTACCCGCAGGTCGACGACCTGACGGCGCTGGCCCAGAAGTCGGGCGCCGAGGGGCTGACGGCCAAGACCGCGGCGGCCGGCACCCAGGTGGCCATCTGGCGCTTCTCGGACGGGGCGAAGGTCGAGGCCCGCGACGCGCAGGCCGAGAAGCTCGCCGACTGGCTCGAGGCCCAGGCGCAGAACCTCCAGGAGCCGAAGACCTCCCTCACGCTGGAGCCCAACGCGGTCTCCGGCAAGGCCGGCGGCACGCTCGGCCCGGTGACCGTGCGCACCGACGCCGGTCAGGTCTCCGTCGCCGCTTCCGCCGACGCCGCCGGGGCCGGCGTCAAGGTGACCGACAAGAGCGGCAAGGCCGTCACGTCCGCCAGTGACGGCACCGAGCTGTACTTCGACGTTCCCGAGGGCACGGCCGACGGTTCGGCCTCGCTGACGGTCAAGGCGACCACCGAGATCCCGGTCGGCCGTGCGTTCGCGAGCCCCAGCAAGAGCCAGACGCAGATCCTCGCCGGCTCCAGCGAGACCACGGTCACGGCCGACGCGACCGCGAACTGGGCCACCAAGGGCGCCATCCCCTCGGTCACGGCGGAGAAGAACTGCTCCGAGGGCGGCGTCGACGTCACGGCGAGCAACGAGGGCGACGCCCCGTTCACCTTCGAACTCGCGGGCGCCGAGCACACGATCGAGGCGGGCGGCACCAAGACGGTGACCGTCCCGGTCGACGAGGACGCGGCGTACGACTTCACCGTCGAGGGCCCGAACGGCTTCTCGGAGCGTTTCCAGGGCGTCCTGGACTGCAAGACCCAGGGCACCCCGGGCACGGAGACGCCGGGCACCGACGGTGACACCCCGTCCTCCGCGCCCAGCCCGGCCGGCGGCTCCGCCGAGGACACGACCGGCGGCGAGGGCGACCTCGCGAACACCGGCGGCTCCAGCGCCACGCCGGTGATCGCGGGCATCGCGGTGGCCCTGGTGGCCGCGGGCGGCGCGGCGATGTTCTTCCTGCGCAGGAAGAAGGCGGCCGCCGGGGAGTGACCGGCGGCCGACCCGGCGGACGGGCCCGGCACACGCGGTGCGTGTGCCGGGCCCGTCCGTCATGGAGGCCCGTACGGGAGCACGGCGCCGGTGCGCCGGTGGCGGTCCGGTTCGTACGCATGGGACAACGGGAGGGCAGTGTCGCAGGGCGTCCGGTACGTGGCGTTCGGGGAAGGCGGATTTGCCGGTGAGGCCCTCCGAGAGGCATCCCGGGCCGACGGATCACGGATCCACGTACGCGGCGGCTCGTCACTCCGCAGGCGTCCTGGCGGCTGTCTCAGATCGGGTACGCCGTGTGAATATGGCCGTCGCGGATGACGACTTCGACGACACTGGTCTCCCGTCCGCTGCCGTTCACGCCCACGGGTTCGCCGTAGTCGAAGCGATGCAGGTGACTGTCCTGGCCCGCCCCGGCGCGGGGGTTGGGTAGGGCCGGGGTCCCGTCGACGCCCTCTCGGAGCCGCCGGCCCAGGACGAAGTCGTCGCCGTCCCAGAAGAAGTCCTCGTGGACTCGTGAGGTGAGCCACGGCCAAGTGACACCTGGCGACGACGCTTCCGATCGACGACGGTGGGAAGGGTTCGGGCCGACGGAGCTGACGCAGCTGGCCGAGCGGCGGCCGGAGGAACTGTACGAAGCGGCGGAGCGGTTGTGCCGGGGGGCGTCCGGTGAAGAGTTCGGTGGAACCTCGGCGGTGCGGACCGTCGGACGGATCGCCGAGGCCCTCGCCGACACGCGCTCGCGGGACTGTGCCGTGCATGCCGTGGACATCGTGAGCCGGCTGCTGCCCCTGGAGGCAGCGGCCCATGAGGAAAGCGACCGGCTGCGGCGTTCGGTGGCCGCGAGGCTGGTGAAGGCGCAGCATCTGCGGAACCTCGAGCCCTTGTTCGGGGAGTTGCCGGACGACCTTCACGATCCGGCGGCCGAGACGCGGGCCTGTCTCCTCGGGGAACTCGCGCTGACCGGTTCGGGGACCGGCCGGAGCCGTCTGGACGCGTACGCGGAAAGGCTGCGCGAGCTGGGTCATCCGCTGGCCCGGCTGCCCAGGACGCGACTGGACATCGAGCACCGGTTCGCGGTCCGTGTGCGGGGGTTGGGGCCGGTCAAGACCCCGCAGCAGCTCCGGTCGCGTTTCCCGGAGGTTCCCCCGACCGGCAGTGGTGCGGTCGCCGGCCGCGGAGCCTTCGGCACACCTGACGACGAGCGGAGGAAGGCGGCCGCCGGGCCGTTCACGGCCGGCGGGTGGGAACGCGAGCCCGAGGCGCGGTTCTTCACACTGCCGGACCCGCTCGGCCCCGACGACTTCGGCATCTCCTTCATCAAGGAACTGCCCTTGGACTGCCTGGCAGGTGAAGGCGGACACCGGGGCACTGCGCTCGCCTGCGCGACGACACCCGACGACGTGCTCAACGAACTCTTCTCGGCCGCGTACATCGGCGGGGTGAACGGCCGGGGACAGGGCGGCGCGTACGCGCGGCTGTACGCCTGGGAGAGCCTGTACGCGCTGATGGGCCTGTCCGCCGACGTGCCGTTCCTGGAGGCGGTGCGGGGCGCCGCGGATCACCGGTGGGTGCGCTTCATGGCGTTCACGGACTGGTTCCACCACGACACGGCGGACGTGGCTTTCGCCGTGCTCGATCCCACCCGGACCCGGGTCGTCGTGCTGGCGGCGACCGATACCGACACCGACCGGGACGTCCTCGGGTAGCCACGGGAGGACGGTGGTTCTCCGGCATGATTCCGGAAGTAACCAGGGGTACCGGGCGGACGGGGTGGAAGCAGGAGCGGTCCGAGCTCTCCGAGGGCTGCCCCGCCCCGTGCCGGACTGATCCGGCACGGGGCGGGGCGTGAAGGTCAGTCCTGGGCGGCGTAGCCGATGAAGTCGGTCCACGCGGCGGGGGAGAGGGCGAGTCCGGGGCTCCGCCGGTCCTTGGAGTCCCGGACGTGGACCGCCCGAGTGCCCCGCGCCACCTCGACGCAGTCGTCACCGTCGGAACCGCTGTAGCTGCTCTTGAACCAGGCCCGTTCGTCGATGCTGCTCATAGCGCTCCTCGCAGTCGCTTCAGCAGGCCCCTGGAGTCGTCGGAGGTGAGAGCCTGCGAGCGCAGTCTCGCATAACGCTGGAGCATGATGCTGACCTCCTTCCGGTCCATGACCAGCATCCCGCCACGCTGACCCTCCGCATAGCCGAACCACTTGTTGTCCGGCGACTCCAGGAGCCTCAACGGGCCGTCGAATCCCGCATGGTCCGGCTGATGGCGCGGCATGATCTGCAACTCGACGTTGAACTGCGACGACCGTTCCAGGAGGCTGTCGAGCAACTCCCGCGTCACGTCCGGACCTCCGGTGCCGCGCTCCAGCAGCGCCTGCTCGACGACGAAGCTGAACGTGATCGCCGGCCTGCGGTCGAACAGTCGCTGACGCTCCAGCCGGGCCGTGACCTGCTCGGTCACCTGCTGCTCGTCCTTGACCGGCGGGACGCTCTCCGTCACCGCCCGCGCGTAGCGTTCGGTCTGAAGAAGGCCGGGAACCACCCGGCAGTCGTACGTCCACAGGGTCACCGACTGGGTCTCCAGCCGCGCCCACTGCCGGAACCAACTCGCCAGCCCCACCTGCCGCGACAGATGCGGCGCGGCCCTGCGCAGCGCGCCGGTGTTGCCGGTCGCCTCCTCCGCGCGCTCCACGAAGCCCCGGTCCGGCATCCGGCGGCCCAGCTCCACCGAGGCCACCGTGTGCTTCGAGAAGTGGACCAGAGCGGCGAACTCCTCCCGGCTGAGGCCCGCGTGTTCCCGTAAGGCCTGGACGACCGCGCCGAAGGTGCGCATGCTGTCCGAGGTCCCGGGATCACCACAACTCCCCGCGCCCGCCCCGCCGTCCGTGTTCTCGTAGGCCACCGTCGGCCACCTCCCGCGCACGTACCACGCCATACCGCTTCTGACTGGGCTCCATCGTCCCGCCGAACGAGGCGTACCGTCCACGGAATGTGTGCGTACGCTGACTCTGCGTACGCGGAGTGCCGGTCGGACTCGGCGCCGGGGCCGATGGCGATGGGCGTCATGGAGTTCTTCCGGGCGGTTGGGCTCAGAGGTAGGGCTTGGTGATCATTTCGATGGCGTGGCCGGCGGGGTCCTTGAAGTAGACGCCGCGGCCGCCGTGTTCGGTGTTGGTCTCGCCGGGCCGGGTCATCCGGGGATCGGCCCAGTGCTCGGTGCCGTCCGCCCGGAGGCGGGCGTAGGCCCGGTCGAACAGGTCGTCGTCGACCAGGAACGCATAGTGGTGCATCTGTATCCGGTCGACGCCGGGCAGTTCGGCGAACTGCAGCAGTACGCCTTCGTCGAGCTGGACGTTGGTGAACGGACCCCACGACGGCGCCTCAGGGAGCTCGAACAGTTCGCGGAAGAACCGGGCCGACTCCTCGCGGTCGTCGGCGGGGATGATCGTGTGGTTGAACGACACGGGCAAAGTGAACTCCTGGGTCAGGGCAGCGGGTTGGGGGTGATACGGGCGAGGGCGCCGATCTCCAGCGCCGTCCACACGGCACCGTCGGGGCCGAAGGCGATGCCGTGCGGCTCCGAGCCGGATGTGGGCAGGTCGTGCACCTCGATCACGCCCTCGGTGGTGAGGGAGCCGACGCGGTTGCCGCCCCACTCCGTGAACCACAGGGCGCCGTCGGCGCCCGCGGTGATGGCGTGCGGCCGGCCGGCGCGGTCGGGCAGCGGGAACTCCCTGATCTCGCCCTCGGTGGTGATGCGGCCGATGTGGCCGGCGCCGATCGCGACGTACCAGACGGCGCCGTCGGGACCGAGGGTGATGCCGACCGGCGCGGCGCCCGCGGTGGGCAGCGGGTGCACGGTGACCGTGCCGTCGGCGGTGATCCGGCCGATCGCGTCGGCCTGGTTCATGGCGAACCACATCCCGCCGTCCGCTCCCGCGGTGATCGCGGACGGGAACGCGCCGGTGGCCGGGAGCGGGAACTCGGTGACCTCACCGCCGGTGGTGATGCGGCCGATGCGGTCGGCGGCGGTCTCGGTGAACCACAGCGCCCCGTCGGGCCCCGCCGCGATGCCGAACGGCCCGCATTCCGCGGTGGGCAACGGGAACTCCGTGACGGCGCCGTCGGTGGTGATCCGGCCGATGCGGTGCGCCCGGTACTCGGTGAACCACAGGGCGCCGTCCGGCCCGGTGGTGATGACCGTCGGCCCGCAGTCCGGATCGAGCCGGTGGCTCTCCGGTTCGGCGCCGGGCACGAGCCGGCCGATCCGGCCGCTGTGGACCAGCGTGTACCACAGCGCGCCGTCCGGGCCGGTGGTGATCGCGTACGGTCCGCCGCCGGCCACGGGGTGTTCTTCGATCGACACGGGTGTCATGCGGTCTCCAGTCCGTGGTCTGCGGCGATGCGGGCGATGTCGGCCGGGGTGCCGGCCATGATGGCGCGGGCGTGTTCGGTGACCAGCCCGGCCGGCCAGTCCCACCAGGCGGCACGCAGGAGCCGGTCGACGTCGGCGTCGTCGAACCGCTGCCGGATCGGGCGGGCCGGGTTGCCGCCGACGATCGTGTACGGCGGTACGTCCGCGGTGACGACGGCGCCGGCGGCGACGATGGCGCCGTCGCCGATGCGTACGCCGGGCATGACGGTGCACCGGTGGCCGAACCAGACGTCGTTGCCGACCACGGTGTCGCCCCGGCTGGGCATGCCGGTGACGATGTCGAGGGTCCGCTCGGCCCACTCGCCGCCGAACATGGTGAACGGGAAGGTGGACACGCCCATCGTCGGGTGGTCGGCGCCCGCCATCAGGAACCGGGTGCCCGTGGCGATGGCGCAGTACTTGCCGATGACCAGCCGTTCCGGGCCGTAGGCGTAGAGCACGTTGTGGTGCTCGAAGCCGGTGGCGCCGTCCGGGTCGTCGTAGTAGGTGTACTCGCCCACGACGATCTGCGGTGAGCGGACCAGCGGTTTGAGGAACACCACCCGGTCATGTGCCGGCAGCGGGTGGAGGGTCGTCGGATCAGGTGTCAACTGTCGGCTCCTGGTGAAGGGATGGGTACGGGGACGGGATCGAGGAAGCCGTGGACGCGGCGCAGGCGGCTCCGCTCGGTGACCATGACGGCGAGCCCGACGATCACCGCGGGGCCGCCGGCCGGCGCCAGTTCCCAGGCGAGGCGTGCCACGTCGTGGTGGCCGTCGGCCTTCCCGACCGGCCGGTACACCAGGCCGGGGAACTGCCGCTGGGCCGTGGCCATCACCTCCTCGATGGCGTCGCGGCCCTCGGCCGCCATGATCGGATCGACGTAGCGGGCGTCGTCGGTCCAGAGCTCGTCGACGAGCGCCCGGCGCCTGGCCGGGTCGCGCTCGTTCCAGCTCGCCAGGTACCGCCTGGCCAGCTCGTCGAAGCCGGACATGGTCGATCTCCCTCCGCCGCCGTGCTCTGTTTCCACCACGCTACGGCCGGGGACCGGGAGCGGAATCCGTCACGCCCCGGCAATCCGGCCCGGGATTTCCGGTCGGCTTAAGTACTCTCACCACGTGTTGCACGGACGGAGTGACGAGATATCGGTCATCGACCGCTTGCTGGCGGACTGCCGGACCGGTCGCAGCGGTTGCCTGCTCATCACCGGGGAGCCGGGCATGGGCAAGACCGCGCTGATGGAGTACGCGGCGTCGGCGGCCGACGGACTGCGGGTCCTGCGCGGCACCGCGATCGAGTCCGAGGCGCACCTGCCGTTCGCCGGCCTGCACCTGCTGCTGCGACCCGCCCTCGACCGGACCGACGCCCTCCCCGCACCGCAGGCACGGGCCCTGCGCGGGGCCTTCGGCCTCGCCCCGGCCGAACCGGGCGACCGCATGCTCGTCGGCCTCGCCGTCCTCTCCCTCCTCGCCGAATTCGCCGACGGCGGATCGGTCCTGTGCCTCGTCGACGACGCGCAGTGGCTGGACCGGGCGTCGGCCGAGGCCCTGCTGTTCGCCGCGCGGCGGCTCGACGCCGAGGGCACGGCGCTGATCATCACCGCCCGGACCGGTTTCGACGCCCCCGGACTCGCCCACCTGCCGCTGACGGGGCTCGACGCGCCCGCCGCCGCCGGTCTCCTGGCCGAGCACGCCGCCACGCTGTCCCCCGCCAACCGGTACCGGGTACTGGCCGAAGCACAGGGCAACCCGCTCGCCCTCCTCGAACTGCCCCTCGCTCTCGCCGCCGGCCGGCCGGTCGCCGCCGGCCAGGCCCTGCCCATGACCGACACGGTCCAGGCGGCGTTCCTCGACCGGGTACGGCGACTGCCCGAGCCGAGCAGGCACCTGCTGCTCGTCGCGGCCGCCGAGGACACCGGTGACCGCGACGTCGTCCTGCGCGCGGCCGCCCCGCTCGGCTGCCGCCCCACGGACCTGGTGCCCGCGGAAACGGCGGGGCTGCTCCGGGTGGACAACCACACCGTGCGTTTCCACCACCCCCTCGTGCGGTCGGCCGTCTACCAGGCGGCGCCGGTCAGCCTCCGCCTCGTGGTGCACACGGCCCTCGCCGAAGCCCTCCACCGGCCGCAGGACGCCGACCGGCGCGCCTGGCACCACGCCGTGGTGGCCACCGGCCCCGACGAGCAGGTGGCCGCGGAACTGGAGAGCACCGCCCGACGGGCCACCGAGCGAAGCGGATACGCCGCCGCGGCGGCGGCCTACGAACGGGCCGCACAGCTGACGGAGCCCGGCACGGACCGGGCCCGCCGGCTCGTGCTGGCGGCGGAGGCGATCGCCGAGGAAGGTGACATCGACCGCATGGTGGAGCTCGCCCGGCACGGCGCCGCGAGCACCGACGACCCGGCCCTGACCGTGCGTGCCATCCGGGTCCGCGCCGCCGCGGCGTTCCATCACGGCCTGCTCCGCACGGCCCGCCGGCTGCTGACCGAGGCGGTCGAGCTGACCCGGGCCGACGACCCGGCACCGGCCGCCCACATGCTGCTCGACGCGGTGCACGCCGCCTGGTACCTCGGGAAGGACGAGATCGCGGACACCGCGGACCGGCTGGACGCCCTGCCGCTGCCGCCCGACGACCCGCTCACCCATGTGGCCCGCCTGCTGACCTGGACGGTACGGTCCGCGATCGGACAGGGGGACCGGGACCCCGAGGCCCTCGCACGACGTGTCGCGGCCGCCGAACGGACCGGATTCGGCGGCCCGCACGACACGATCCTGGTCGGAGCCACCAGCCTCCAGGCCGCGGGCCGGGACACCGAGGCACACCGGGTGGCCGGCGAGCTCCTCGCCCAGTGCCGCGACCGTGGCTGGATCGGCCGGACGCCGCCCGCGCTGGCGTGTGTCGCCAGGGCGTCGATCTTCCTCGGCCGGCACACCGACGCCCGGGACGAGGCGACCGAGGCGCTGCACATCGCCCAGGAGCTCGGACACCGGCAGTGGACCGCCGAGATCAGCGGCGTGCTGGCCTACCTGGCCGCGGTGGCGGGTGACGAGCGGCGCTGCCACGCCTTCGCCGACGACGCGCTCGCCGCGCCGGAACCCGGCGCGGCCCCGCCCGGCATGTCCTGGGCACACTGGGCACTGGCCCTGCTCGACCTCGGCCACGCCCGCTGGGAGTCCGCCCGCACCCGCCTGGCCGCCCTGCACACCGGGCCGGTGAGCCATCAGCTCCCCGGCCCGCGCAGCATTCCCGACCTGGTCGAGGCGGTGGTGCGGCTCGGCCGGCCGGCCGACGCCCATGAACCGCTCGCCCGGCTCACGGACTGGGCACACGACGCCGCGCAGCCGTGGATCGACGCGCACGTCCTGCGCTGCCGCGCGCTGCTCGCGCCGGAGGCGGACGCCGCGGAGCTGTACCGGGCCGCGTTGCGGCTGCACCCCGACGACCGGCAGTTCGAACGCGCGCGGACCGCCCTCCTCCACGGCGAGTGGCTGCGCCGCACGCGCCGCAAGTCCGAGGCCAGGACCCCACTCCGCGACGCCTTCGAGACCTTCCGCAGACTCGGCGCCACACCCTGGGCGGAGCGGGCCCGCGCCGAGCTCGACGCGACCGGCGAAACCGTACCCGGGCCCGGGGCCGCGGACGGAGCACTGTCCGTGCTCACCGCGCAGGAACGGAAGATCATCCGGCTGGCCGCACGCGGCCTGTCCAACCGGGACATCGCCGCACAGCTGTTCCTCAGCCCGCGCACCGTCGGGTACCACCTCTACAAGGCGTTCCCGAAGCTCGGCGTCACCGCACGAACAGAGCTCGCCGCCCTCGCACTCACCGATGCCGCACCATGACGCCCACCCCCGGTCCTGGCATCGTCCTTCGGCACAGCCCTCCCCGACTCCGTTACCGGGCCCCTCCGTCGGCTCTCGTGAGCGAACGGGATCCCCGGGCGGTTCCGGCGGGCCGGGGCGGCTCCGGTTCGTCTCTGGGGCCGGAGCCGCCCCGGCCGTCACGGGCGGGTCAGTTGGCGTCCACCAGGTGGTGCGGGGGGACCGTCACCGTACGGGCGCCCTTCTCGCCGCCCAGGACGACCTTCCGCAGCGCGCTGTTGTTGCTGTGGTCGGTCTCCTTGAGCCGGTTCTCCGGGTTGGCGAGGACCTGGATGTAGTACGTGCCGTTCGGCAGGTCCGTGATGTCGAAGGACTGGCCGGGCAGGTCCTGGGTGTAGGTGTCACCGGAGCCGACGTCGAGCACCTCGCGGACGGAGATGGAGTTCTCCTCGCCGCACGCGGTGGACAGGTCCGTGTTCCCCGGGTGCCAGTCGGCGTTCTTCACCGTGTAGTCGACGGCGTCGGTGTTGGCCAGGCAGAACGCCTCCTTGCCGCTGCGCACCGTCTCCTTCTGGTCGGCCGTCAGCAGCCGGTAACTGGCGAAGTCCAGGAAGTGCCAGTGCTCGTGGCCGGGACGCGGGTCCCACTCCATGCCGCCGGTCTGGGTGTATCCGACCTGCGTGCCGTCGGTGTCGTAGAAGTACTGGTAGGCGTCCATCACCTCCTTGCCCGGGGAGCGGAAGCCGTCCACGACGAGCTTGGCCGGGCCGGCGTTCCACACGTTGGCGCTGAAGGCGAGGTAGTCCTTGCCGGGCACCTCCTCGTAGCCGTCGCTGACGGTGATGCCGAACGCGGGCAGCGAGCGCAGGTCGGGCTTCGGCACGTCGGGAACGGACGCCTTGCCGACGGGCCGCTTCGCATGGGGCCGGGCGCCCGGTGCCTGCCGCGAACCGTCGGTCTGCCCGGTGCTGTCACCGACCTCGGCGGTGGTGAGGGCCTGCTTCCCCAGGGACTTCCTCTTCATCGCCCACGGCAGGGCGGGCGGAGCCGACGGGTAGGGTCCGTGGCCGGCGTTGTACGAGGGGCCGGCGCCGCTCGTCACGGCGCCGGGGGCCGGGGTGTCCGCGGCGGCCCCGTGCTGCGCGTGCGCGCCGTGCTCCGTGTGCGCGTCGTGCTGCGCGTGGGCGCCGTGCCCGGAGGCGGTGGTCTTCGCCGAGCTGCGGGCGCCGGCACTCTCCTCGTCTTCCCAGCTGCGCTCGCGGACGACCACCTTCACGGTCTGCGGCTTGTCGGCGATGCCGAAGAGATCACGGTACTTCTCGGCCACGTTGATCTCGGCGGTGTAGGTGCCGGCGGCCAGCTGGACCGTGTCGGTGTAGTGCCCCGAGTAGGTGTTGGACGCCCAGCCGTTCTCGACGCCCCACACCGAGCCGAGGGTGAAGGGGTTCGTCGGGCAGCTCTCCGGATACTTCGAGTTGGCGGGGGCGTCCGGCCGGACCCGTCCGGAGGCGTTGTTGGGGCAGAACGCCTCGCTCTTCTCCAGCACCGTCGAGCCGGCCGCGTCGGTGAGGGTGATCTGCGTGAAGTCCGGCAGTCCGGCGAAGTCGTTCACGACCCCGGCGGGGAGCGTCCTGGTCCGGGTCTTCTTCCCGTTCCGGAGGATCTGCTGGGCGACGACCGGGTCCTTGTAGGACTTGCGGGTCACCTTGAGCTCGAAGGCGCCGTTCTCGGAGGTGACGTACGTCCCCAGGTCGAGATAGACCCCGGGGTCCTCCTTCCACGAGTCGAGCGTGACGGAGGTGGAGGCGGCGATCAGGCCGAGCTTCGGCGTCGGCTCCTCGGACTTCGCGTCGGGCGCGGCGGCGACGACGCCCCCGGCCACGGCGATGGCCGCGGCGACGGCGATGGAGGGGCGGGTCAGGCGGCTGGGGCGGCCCTGCTGGAATCTGGTCATCAGTCCTCGTGCTTCTGGCTTTTGAGTGCGTCATGGAACGTGGACGAGCAGCACGACCCCAACTGGCTTGAGGATTCGTGGTGTTCGGACCATGAGAGGCGGATGGGCACCCTCCGGGTTGTCTCTGCCCACCCGGACGGCCCCCAGTTTGTCCGAAAAGCGTTGACCGGCTGCCGGACTTGGCCGGGACGGCAGGGCGAGGCGCTGGAATGCTGCCGCGTGGTCGCCGCGTGGTCGCCGCGTCGTTCGCCGAAGAGCTGGGCGCCGCTCCCGAGGGCGGGCTGAGGCAGCTCCCCCAGCGACTGCCGGCCGCGGCCCCGGACATGAACGAGGTACGGAGAGGCAGGGCGGCCCCGCTGCCCAGGGGCGGCGATCTGCGGGTCGGGATCGGCAGCGAAGCGCAATCGGCGCGAGTGCGCGCTCCTTTTGGGTCGGCGTGGTCCGTCACCCCAACGGGAGCGGGCTCCCTCCGGATGATGAAGTGTCCATCACCCTCAGTCGGGCTCGACCGCACACCGCCTTGCAGCCCCAGCGCTCACTCGCTCTCGCCCACCTCGGGTTCGGTGGCCAGGTCGGCCGCGTCGACCAGGTCCGGGTCTTCCGGGCTCTGCTCCGTGGTGGGCTCAGCCGCCTCTTCGCCGAGGCTCCCGTCCCCCTCCGCGAGCATCGGGAGGACGTATGCCTGAGCAAGTTCTGCCAGATGGAGGGGGAGTGGAAGGGACAGCGCCGCCGCGTAGTCCGGCGCCTGGCGCAACTGGTGCATGGCGAGGGCCAGTGCCTCGGCGTCGTCCGGCTTTCCGGGTACGGTGTCCGCCCGGTCGTCGTTCGCATGGCAGCCCAGTACCGTGATGTCACCGAGCGTGTGCTGGGGCAGGACGCGGACGCCGAGCTGACGCAGCCCGTCGAGCCACGCGCTGTGCGCGCGGTGTTCGAGACTGCCCGCGTTGGTGATGTGGCGGTCGGTGGAGGGTGTGACGAGGAACTGGGTCAGCAGGCCTGCGTCGGCACACTCCAGGCGGAGGGCGAACTTGAGATCCCTCGGAGCCGGACGGAAGGCCCCACGTTCGCGCGCTTCTGATCCACGCGAAGCAGATCCTTCCCAGGCGGAGGGGGCGGAGGGGGCGGAGGGGGCGGAGGGGGCGGAGGGGTAAGGTCTGCGCAAAATCGTCGCTCAGACAGAGGAGTGGGAGCGCAAGCTGAGAGTGGACGGCAGCCGAGCGGGGCGTGTGAATGGAGCACCGGACAGCCAGCTGACCCAGTACTACGCCGACGCGCTGATTCAGCAGATCACTTGGACGAAGGAGCGCAGCGGGAAGGAGTGACGTTGTCTCCTCCCCGCCTACTGGTCAGCCGCGAACCCGACGAACGCAGCCCACTGCTCCGCACCCACGCTGATTGAGGGCAAGGCGCGGTACTTGGAGTCCCGGACGTGCACGGTCGCGGTGGCCGTGGCGACCTCGATGCAATCCCCGCCCCCCGATCCGCTGTAGCTGCTCTTGAACCAGGACAACGGGCTCAGGTCGCAAGGTGTGGGCTCGATGGTCATAGTTCTCCCGCCACATTCTCGATGAGACGTGCTGACTCTTCGACGTTCAGCGCTTGCGAACGCAGCTTGCCATACCGTAGGCCGAATGCGCTGACCTTGGCAGGAGCAGTGATCACCACCCCGGTCTCTTGCGACTCGATATACCCCACCTGCCTGTGCTCCAGCGTCTCCAGCACGACCATCGGCCCGTTCAGCCCAGGATGGAAACCCCGAACCGTGGGCATGACCTGAACCTCCACGTTGCGCAGCTTCCCCTGCTGAAGCAGGTGTTGAAGTTGTTCACGCATCACGTTCGTGCTCCCCAGCGGATTCCGCAGCGCCGCCTCGCCGATGACGAAGCTCAGCTCCGCCACCGGTGTGCGCGTCAGTAGCTTCTGCCGGTTGAGCCGCGCCTCCACATGCTGTTCGGCTGTCTCCTCGCTGAGCTGTGGGCAGTGCCCGGCGAACAGCTCCCGGGCGTACTCCTCCGTCTGAAGCAGCCCCGGAACCAGCAGCGGGTCGTAGGAGAAGCGGCTGACCGCCTCCGTCTCGATGAGCGCGAAGTCCTGGAAGAAGGTGGGCAGCTTCGCCCGCTCCACCTCGTCCTGGAGTGCGGCCAGCACCCCGCCCGTCCCCAGCACCCTCTCCGCCGCCTCCGTGAACGCAGCCTTCGCCGGGCGGCGGCCCTGTTCGATGGACGCGACCTGCTCGTACGAGTACTGCACGGCATCCGCCAGCGCTTGCTGCGTGAGCCCCGCCTTGTCCCGGAAGAGCCTGACCAGTTTGCCGTAACCGGTCCAGATCGCCGGCTTGTCGTCGTTGTTGCCGCACGGCTTCTTCTGCTGGCGGGCTGCCATCGACACCACATCCCCACATCCGCGAGTTGCCCCTACCAACCAGGTCCGCCTGTCCCAGGACACGCAACCGGACCCGTACAAGCCCGTACGCGGCCCGTACAGCGGGCCCAGGTACGCCGAACTTCCCTATTCAGTTATGCGCAGTGACGGGACGGTCACCCTGTGAATGTAGAAATCGCCACTCCAGTCCGCCCGTTCATCGTGCGCCTCAGCCCTACCCGACGCGGCGCCCGCCTCTCCTGCCGTCTTGTCGTGAGCCAGCTCCTCGGGTGGGGCGTCCCCCACGCCGCATCCGTCATTGAAGACGCCGGCGCCGGCGCAACGGAACTCGCCGCCAACGCGATCGCTCACGGTCGCACCCCGGAACGGGACTTCCGTCTCGTCCTGTCACTCGTGCCCGTATCCGGTCGACTCCGGATCGCTGTGTCCGACACCCGCCCCGACCGGCTCCCGCCACGCCCCGGCGCTCTGAGTGCCCCGCCTCCAGAAGCGGAGGGTGGACGGGGCCTGCTGCTCGTGGAGGCCCTCTCGGTCGACTGGGGCTGGACGGCCGACGATCTCGTGAACAAAACCGTCTGGGCGGAACTCGATTTCACTCTGGCTTGAAACGGCTAAACCCGTTTCGGGCAATGTACTTGCCGTTACGCTATCAACTGTCACAATGTCGCAGGTGCTGACAGGGGGTGCGGCGTGACCCGTACGATTCGGATCGACGACGAGGTGTTCGCGGCGCTCCAAGCGCTCTCCGAGCCCTTCGTGGACACACCCAACTCGGCTCTACGCAGGCTCCTCGGACTCGACCTCCCGGCCTCCGGCAGTACACCTGTCGAACAGGAGATCGACGATCAGGGTGAGGAGGGGTTTCCGCAGCACGGGCTCGCCGATTTCCTCAAGGACGGCCGTCTGAAGGCCGGTCAGCGGTTGGTGTGGAACCGCCGCAACCTCCAACGGGAGTACCGCGCCGAGGTCCTGGGCAACGGAAACCTGAGGGTAGAGGGTCTGCGGGTCTTCGGTACGCCGTCTCGGGCCGCCACGGTCATCGCAGGGAACCAGCAGAACGGGAAAAGCGTGTGGTGCACGGAGGACGGCGTGCGTCTGAAAGATCTCTGATCGCAGCACGGCGTAGGTAGGGAGAGGACGTGGCCCGGCCAGGGAGGGTGTGGGCAGCGTCGTCAGTAGCGGCGGTCCATACGGCGGCCGAGGCGGTGCACGAGGGGTGGGGGAGCATGGACAGCGGTGCGCAGCGGGCGTACGCCAAATTGAAGTTTCGGGAGAAGCTGGCCGACCTGCATGGCGAGTCCTTCGAGACGTTCTTCCACAACCTGATGTGCGTCAGCCATCCGGACTTCGTCGACGTCCGCACCTACGGCCAACTCGGCGACCAGGGCTCCGACGGGCTGAGCTTGCATGCGGAGAAGCTGTACGCCTGCTACGCACCCGGCTCCTTCAAAGCCGCCGAGATCCGCAAAAAGTTCCGCAAGGACCTGGAGTCGGCGCTGCGCCAGCGTCCCGGCCAGTTCCGTACGTTCGTCTTCGTCCACAACGACCCGCACGGCGTACACCCCGAGCTGGCCACCTGCCTGGCCGAGGCCCGCAATGACCACCCCGACATCAAGTTCGAGCAGATCGGCCCGAGGAGACTGTGGACGGAGTTATTACCGCATCCCCGTGAGGTCGTGGAGGACCTGCTCGGCTGCGACATACCGATCGAGGCGCAGGTCTTCGGTATCAGCATGGAGACCGAGGTCGCCCGGCTGCTCGACAACCTCAAGGAGCGCCGCCGCACCGCCAACCCCCTGATGGCCCTCGATCCGGTCAGCGAGCAGAAGATCGATTTCAATGGGGTGATCGGTGACGAGAGGGACGAGCTCGTCACCGGGATGGGACACACCTGGTTGGTCGCGGAGTACTACGCGGGCCTCAACGACCCCTTCGAAGAGGACGAGGTGGCCGCGGGTTTCACCGGCGAGTACCGGGCCTCAAGGGCGCGACACACCGACCCCGCCGACGTACTTCTCGACCTCCAGCTCTACATCCACGGAAACCGCCTCCAACATCTGGCGCAGCTCAAGGCCGGCTGGGTGGTGCTTGCCTACTTCTTCGAGCGCTGTCATGTTTTCGAGAACCCGCCGGACGGCTGGACGTCCGACGACGCGCTGCGGATATCGGGAGCGAACTGACATGCTCACCCCGACCAAGGGCATCAGCCCCGACCGCGCGCTGCTCACCGTGGGCGCTCAGATCCTTCAGGAGCTCGACGGACCGCTCACCGTCAGCCAGGCCTGGGCGCGGCTCAAAGACCGCCGTCTTGCCCTCGGCCACCGCTCTCCGGTCTCCTTCGGATGGTTCGTGCTTGCGCTGGATGTCCTGCACGCCCTCGGCGCTGTTGAACTCCGTGACGATCTGCTGATGCCCCGGAGGCCCTGATGCTGCGCCGACTGACCGCCGACGACCTGCGGTTCCACAGCCTCGACTTCGGCCCCGGCCTCAACCTTCTCGTCGCCGAGACCGCGGCAGACTCCAGTGACAAGGACAGCCGCAACGGCACCGGCAAGTCCAGCATGGTGGAGCTGCTGCACTTCCTGCTCGGGGCGCGGGCCGAGAAGAAGCATGTGGCCGCCCGCAAGCAACTAAGGGACATCTTCTTCGTCCTGGAGCTCGACTGGCCCGGCGCCGACGGCGGCCGGCTCACCGTGCGGCGGCGCGGGGCGCGGCCCGAGACGGTATTGCTGGACCAGCGGCCCGAGCCGGACGGCGACGCCATCTTCTCCCTCGGCGGGCCGGCCGAGATCGCCACCACCGAGTGGACGAGACTCATCGAGGAGAACCTGTTCGGCCTGAGGGGCGAGCACAAGGGGCTCAGTGGCCGCACGATGCTGTCCTTCCTGGTCCGGCGCGTCTCCAGCCACGCCTTCAACACGCCGACCCGCACCAACGGCCAGCAGCCGGAGGCGGACGCCGCGGCCAATCTCGCGTATCTCCTGGGACTGGACTGGAAGCTGGCCGCCGGGTACCGCGAGATCTCGGCGCGTGAGGCGACCCGACGGCAGCTCCGGCAAGCCGTCAACGACCCGGTGTGGGGACGGATCGTCGGCAGTACGTCCGAGCTGCGGGGGCAGATCACCATCGCGGAGGAGGAGGTCCGGCGCTTGGAGGAACAGGTCAAGGCCTTCCGCGTCGTACCGCAGTACGAGGAGCTCAAGCGCCGGGCCGATGACATCGACCGCGGCATCCGTTCGTCCAATGCCCAGGACGCTGTCGACCGCCGTAACCTGTCCGATCTCAAGGCCGCCGTGACGGAGGCGACCGACCACGATGTGCGTTACCTCGAACCGGTCTATCGGGAGCTGGGGATTCTTCTTGGTGACCAGGTCAAGCGCCGGTTCACCGACGTCAAGGGCTTCCACGAGTCGATCGTCCGCAACCGCAGGCGCTATCTCGCGGAGGAGATCCAGACGATCGAGGCACGGCTCGCACAGAGGGCGGCCGAGCGGGAGGCGCTGGGGACCGAACTGGGGAGCGTTCTGCACACCCTGGAAGAGGGCGGGGCCCTGGAGGCCCTGACCGCGCTGCAGCAGGCCCTCGCGCAGAAACAGGCATTCGTCGAGGCGTTGCGGCACCGCTACGAGGCCGCGCAGACGCTGGAGGCCGGCGCACTGGAGATCAAGGCCAAGCGCCTCCAGCTCCAGACCGCGCTGAAGAGCGACCTGGACGAGCGTGTCCGGCAGACCGACGAGGCCACCGTGCTCTTCTCCGAGTTCGCGCAACGGCTTTACGAGCCGGGCCGTCTGGCCTATCTGGAGTTCGACGCGGGCCCCAGCAGTCTGAAGATCGTGCCGCATGTGGACAGCGACGACAGCCGCGGCATCGGCAACATGGTGATCTTCTGCTTTGACCTCACCACCGCGGTGGTCGCCCACCGGCACGGCCGCGGTCCCGATTTCCTGGTGCACGACAGTCATCTCTTCGACGGCGTCGACGCCCGCCAGGTGCGCAGGGCGCTGGAGCTGGCCGCAGAGGTGACGGAACGCGAAGGCATGCAGTACATCGCCACCCTCAACTCCGACGACCTCCAGAAGGCGGAACACCTCGGCTTCGACGCCTCACCGCACCTGTTGAGCGTGCGGCTCGACGACCGGTACGACGACGGCGGGCTCTTCGGCTTCCGCTTCTGAGCGGGACCCGCACAAGGGCGTGCCCCGCCGGTTACGATCACTTCCATGACGAGCCCGGAGACCACAGACCTGTCGCAGATCAAGGAGGAGTACTCCGTCGAAGGCGGCCTGGACGTCGAGGAGGAGAGCGAGAACGACACCTCGCCGCCCGAGATCGACCGTCCCTGGAAGCCGGAGCAGATCAGGGTCAACAGCAAGCAGTTCTCGCTGCGCAACGCCCTCGACATGATCGACGACGGGACGCTGGAACTCGCGCCCGACTTCCAGCGCGGCCGGGTGTGGAAGCTGGGGCAGAAGTCACGCCTCATCGAGTCGGTGCTGCTCCAGATCCCGCTGCCCGCCTTCTACTTCGCCGAGGACACGGACGGCGCCATGCGCGTCGTCGATGGGCTCCAGCGGCTGTCGACCATCCACGACTTCGTGCGCGGCGGCGAGAGGTCCGGCTTCGCCCTCAAGGGCGTGGAGTACCTCACGACGGTGGTCGAGGGCGCCCGCTTCGAGGACCTGCCCGCCCCGTGGAAGCGCCGGATCAACAACGCCCAGATCATGGCGCACGTCATCGACCCCACCACGCCGCCGGACGTCATGTACGACATCTTCAAGCGCATCAACACCGGCGGCACGCCGCTGAACGCGCAGGAGATTCGCCACTGCATGAGCAAGGACCGCAGCCGGAACATCCTCAAGCGCATGACGTCGACCGACGAGTTCAACCGGGCGACGAAGTGGCGCAACCACATCCGGATGAACGACCGTGAGATGGCGCTGCGGTTCGCCGGGTTCTGGCTGCTCGGAGTCGACGGGTACGCGCGGTACTCCGCCATGGACCCCTTCCTCCAGTACACGACGACCCTGCTCGACGACGAGCGGGCCGTTCCCGCCGACCGCGCGGAACAACTGATGGCCGACTTCGACCGTGCGATGAAGAACGCCCGGCTGCTGTTCGGCGAGCACGCCTTCCGCAAATGGCCGCTGGGTGTCAACGGCAAGAACCCCATCAACCGCGCACTGTTCGAGACATGGTCGATCGTTCTCGCCGGCTATGCGCCGGAGGACCTGGAGCAGCGGCGCGACGCGATCGTCGAAGCCGCCCGCAGGCTCATGACCGGTGACTACACCTACCTGGAAGCCATCACCGCATCCACCGGCGGACTGCGCCGAGTGAAATACCGGTTCGAGGAAGCGGCCAAGGCCGCAAGGGCAGGCAAATGATCACCTCATTACGCGTCCGCAACTTCAAGCGCTTCACCGACGCGTCGTTCGCGCTGCGCCCCCTGACGGTCCTCACCGGCCTCAACGGAACCGGTAAGAGCACCACCATCCAGGCCCTGCTGCTCGCCCGTCAGCTCGCCGAGGCGCCCGGCAGGGGCGGCGGCGTCGTCCAGCTCAACGGGCCGTACGGCCTCGCGCTCGGCGAGGCGTCCGAGGTCCTGCATCCCGACGCCCCCGACTCGTGGATCGAGATCGAGATCGGATTGGACAGCGTCCGGGGCGTGAAGGCGGTCACCTACCGCCTTCACGTGCCGGACGAGCAGGCCCTGTATCTGCGGGTACCGGACGGTACGCCCGACAGCCCGCCGGAGCTGTCCCGACGCGGCTGCGGATTCACCTACCTGTGCGCCGAGCGCCTCGGGCCGCGCGACCAGCTCGGGGTCTCCGCCGAGCACCCCGACCTCATCGGCGTCGGTGTCCAGGGTGAGTACACGGCGCAGGTGCTGGCCCTCAACGAGACCCGGCCCGTGCGCGAGGAGCTCCAGCATCCGAGCACGGAGGCCACCCACGGCGTGACCACCTTGCGGACGCAGGTGGAGACCTGGGCGTCCGACATCATCCGCCCGATAAAGATCAACGCCCAGTGGCCGCCGGGCATCACCGCGAGCACCATCCGGTTCCAGGAACCGGGCCTGCTCAGCGAGGCGATCCGGCCGGCCAACATGGGCTTCGGATTCTCGTACGCCCTTCCGGTCATCGTCGCGGGGTTGCTGACCCGTCCCGGCGATCTGCTGATCGTCGAGAACCCGGAAGCGCACCTGCACCCCGGCGGACAGTCCAAGCTCGGCCGCTTCCTGGCCCGGGTCGCGGGCAGCGGTACCCAGGTCGTCGTGGAGACCCACAGCGACCACGTCCTCAACGGCGCGCGCCTCGCGGTGGCGGAGGACCGGGTGCTCGACCCCGAGGCGGGCGTCATCCACTACTTCGGCGACGAAGAGGTCGGCACCGTCCCGATCGACTTCCATGCGAGCGGTGAGCTGACCGTGTGGCCCAAGGGATTCTTCGACCAGATCGAGCACGACCTCGGGAGGCTGGCCCGTGCCAGGCGCAGGGGGAGGTGAACCGTACCGGTTCGTCGTGGACGAGTCGTCCTTCGACTTCCGGGGGCTCACGGAGGACCAGTTGACCGACGCGCTCGACGACTTCAGCGACGCTCTCGCCGAGTTAGGCGAGAGCCGTCCGGTCGCGGTGTCGCCCTGGTGGGCCGAGGCCGAGTGCGCGGACGGACAACAGCTGTACCAGGTGCTCTACGAGGGCGCACCGCCGAAGGCCGGCCGGGACGCCCGGCTGCGGATGCAGAGCCTCATGGACCGCTGCCCGATCTGGGACACGGACCTTCCCGGATTGCCCGACGAGGTGGAGCTGGACGGTACGGCCAGGGAGATGGCCTGGTCGCTCGGCTACGCGCTGGTGCGGACCGGCGAAGGCAGCACCGTCGGATGCCTGGTGTTTCCCCGGCGCGGGGCTCCGGCCGGCTGGCGGAAGGTGTCGGCGGCCACGGCCGAGGCGTCCGTGTACTTCTTCGGCGAGCCGTCCGCGCTCCCCGACTTCTGGAGGGAGCTGTTCCGCCGGGAGAACGTGACGGAACACGACTTCTTCGCGCGGGCCCGTGAGGCGTTCCCCCGGCTGGTCTTCGCCGAGTCCCTGACCTTCAACAAGTTCGACGGCTCCTACCTCGTCATGCGTGACTGGGTCGTCGCCGTCCTCGGAGTGGTGCACGACCACTTCGCCCACGCCTACGCGGCCAACCCGGGCAACACCCGGGCCGTACAGGCCGCGCTCGGCAACCACGGACTCACCCTGTCGCCCGAGAGCCCCAACACCCGGTCCAAGCCGAAGATCATGAAGCAGCGTGACGTCGAGCACGAGAACGAGACCTACCGCTGCGAATGGCACGGCAAGGAAAAACCCGACCGCAACAGGATCCACTTCAGCCTGCCCGACCAGCGTCTCGGTGGCCGCATCCTCATCGGTATCTTCACCGACCACCTCGACCTCGAGTGACCACCCGCACGGCGCGGCGTCCCCCGCCGATCGCACCAGGTTTCCCGAGGATCCCGCGCGGCCCGGGGCTGGTCACCCGACGGTCGGATCGGCGGCGCTGGAGCGGGCCGTGGAGTCGGTGCCGGAGGCCGGTACCGGCTTCGCCGTGGTGCACATCCTGGCCCACGGCAAGCCGGCCGACAGCGGCGGCGTCCACGTCGTCGGGGGTGACGTGCGGTCCACCCGGCACGACATCGAGAGCTGGCTCAAACTGGTCGAGGACGCCGAACCCGACGAGTCCGCCCCGTACGCGCTGTTCCTGCCGGACCTCTGCCACTCGGGCAACGCGGTCCGGCTGGAGTGGCGTACTTCGACGGAGTGGACCTCGATCTCCAGGAGAGCGTCCGCCTCTTCGGCTTCCACCGCGTCGCGGGCCACCTCCGCGGCCCGGCCCTCGCCGCCGTCCTGGATCCCCACGTGCCGCGAGCCTGACGCCGGGAGGCGCGTGGGTCACGTCCCCGCCGTCAGACGTGCCGTCGTCTCCATGAGGGAGACGGTGAACGGGTGGGCCGGCGCGGTCAGGACCTGCCGGGCCGGTCCCTGTTCGACGAGTTCGCCGGCGTCCAGGACGGCGACGCGGTGGGCCAGGGCAGCCGTGTCCAGGTCGTGGGTGATCAGGACCAGGGACAGGTCACCGCGGCCTTGGACCAGCGCGGTGAGCACGTCGAGGATGCCCCGGCGGGTGAGCGTGTCGAGGCCGGAGGTGATCTCGTCGCAGACGAGGACGCGGGGGCGGGCGAGCAGGGCGCGGGCGAGGGCGGCGCGCTGGAGTTCGCCGCCGGAGAGCCGGCCGGGGTGCCGGTGGGCCAGGTCCTCCGGGAGCCCGAGTCCGGCCAGGGTGGTCAGCGCCTCCCGGGTCGCCGTGTCCTCGTCGGTGCCGCGCAGGCGGACGGCGGTGCGGGCGACCTGCCGTACGACGGGGCGGTGTTCGTCGAAGGCGGCGTGCGCGTCCTGGAAGACGTACTGCACGGCAGCGAGTTGGCTGCGAGTGCGGTCGCGCAGGCTTCGCGGCAGCGGCGTGCCGTCCAGGAGGATCTCGCCGTCGTGGTCCCGGTGGAGGCCGGCGAGGCAGCGGGCCAGGGTGGTCTTGCCGCTGCCGGACCGGCCGACGAGGGCGAGCGACCGGCCCGGGTACAGGTCGAGTTCGGGGGCGCGCAGGACGACGGCCGGACCGCGGGCGCCGTCGCGGTGGCGGGCGGTCAGACCACGCACCCGCAGGACGGGCTGCCCGGCGGCCGGGGCGTCCGTGTCCGGCGACTCCGTACGCTCGTCGAGCAGTGCGCGGGTCCACTCGTGCCGGGGTGCGAGCAGGACCCGCCGGGCCGGGCCCGACTCGACGACCCGGCCCGCCCGCAGGACCACCACCTCGTCGGCGAGCGCGCGCACCACGTCCAGGTCGTGGCTGAGCAGCACCACCGCGATGCCGCGGGCCGCGAGGGCCGTGAGCTGCTCGACGATGCGGCTCTTGGTCAGGGCGTCCTGGCCCGTGGTGGGCTCGTCGGCGACGACGACACGTGCCCCGAGCAGCAGCGCCTGGGCGAGGACGACGCGCTGCTGCTGGCCGCCGGAGAGCTGGTGTGGATAGCGGCGCAACAGGGCTTCCCCGTCGGGGAGTTGCGCCTCCGCCAGGGCGCGCAGGACGCGGTCGCGGGCCGCCGCCCGGCGCTGCCGCAGCGGCAGCCGGCGCACCTGGGCGCGGGCGATGTCGGTCAGCAGCGCGGAGACCCGGCGGGCGGGGTTGAGGGCCGCCGCCGGATGCTGGGGGACGTAGCCGACGAGGCCGCCGGCCGCCACCCGTACGTCGCCGGTGACGTGGGCGCCCGCCGGGTACTCGCCGAGCAGGGCGAGGCCGGTGGTGGTCTTGCCGCTGCCGGACGCGCCGATCAGCGCCGTGACCCGGCCGGGCAGGACCCGCAGGTCCACCCCGTCGACGATCGCCCGGCCGTCGACGACGACGCGCAGGTCGCGGAGCTCGGCGACGCACTCCGCACCGGTGTCCTTCTCGTGCTTCACGGGCGTACGTCCTTCTCTGTCCTGTTTCCGCCCTTGTCCAGCGCGGCGTCGAAGAGGAGGTTCGTCCCCGTCGTCAGCGCGACGATCAGCACGGCGGGGACGACCACGGCCCACGGCTGGACGAACAGCCCGGTGCGGTTGCGGTCGACCATGACCGCCCAGTCGGCGGCGTCGGGCGCCACGCCGACACCGAGGAACGCGGCCGTGGCGACCAGGTAGAGCACACCGGTCAGCCGGGTGCCGGCGTCGGCGGCCAGGGTGCGCAGCATGGAGCGGCCGACATAGCCGACGGCCATCCGCCACCACGTCTCGCCCTGCATGCGCAGCGCCTCGACCGCGGGCCGGGCGGCGGCCTCGGCGGCGGCGGCGCGCACCAGCCGGGCCGCGTCGGGCACGTTGGCCAGGGCGACCAGCAGGGCGAGCCCGACGGTGCCCGGCGTGAACACCGTGGCGACGAGCAGGATCAGCAGCAGCGACGGGACGGCGAGCAGCACGTCCAGCGGCCGCAGCAGCAGCTCCTCCAGCCAGCGGTGCCGGGTGAGCGCGCCGGCCAGCCCGACCGGGAGGGCGACCAGATAGGCCAGGGCGGTCGCGGCGAGCGCGGCCAGCACCACCGGCCGCCCGCCGTGCAGCACCTGCCGCCACACGTCCCGGCCCACGAAGTCGGTGCCGAGCCAGTGGCCGTCGCCCAGCGTGAACGACGCGGCCCGCGGACCCGGACCGCCCGCGAACACCGGGCCGAGCAGGGCGAGGACGAGCGGTACGGCGACGATCGTGAGACCGAGGGCGAAGCGGCCCGTGCGCGGGGTCCGCGGGGTCCTCACGCGGCCACCCCCGCCCGGGGCGCGAGCCGGTGGGCGACCAGGTCGGCTCCCAGGTTCAGTACGACGGTCAGCACGCCGAACACCACCGCCAGCCCCTGGACGACGGGCACGTCGCGTTCGGCGACGGCGCCCAGCAGCACGGTGCCGAGCCCGGGAATCACGTACAGGGCCTCCACGACGATGACACCGCACAGCAGCCAGTCGACGGTGCGGGCGAGCTGCTGGGCGGCGGGAGCCAGGGCGCTGGGCAGCGCGTGGGTGTACCGGATGCGGGCGCCGGACACGCCGTAGCGGCGGGCCTGCGCCACGTACGGGGAGGCGAGCGCGTCGATCATGCCCGCGCGCACCAGCCGCACCAGCGAGCACACCGGCCGCGACAGCAGGACCAGCACGGGCAGGACCAGCGCGGCCGGGTGGGCGAGCAGGTCGGTGCCGTAGCCGACGGCGGTCGGCGGCAGCCAGCCGAGGCGCAGGGCGAACACGGTCACCAGCAGCACACCGAGGGCGAACTCGGGGACGGCGTACACGGCGAGCGTCACGGAGCTGATCAGCCGGTCGGCCCACCGGCCCGCGTGCCGGGCGGCCAGTACCCCGAGCCCGAACCCGGCCGGCACCAGCAGCGCCACGGTGAGCGAGGCCAGCAGCAGGGTGGGGCCGAAGCCGTCGGCGAGGTACCGGCTCACCGGACGGCCGGAGACCAGGGAGGTGCCGAGGTCGCCGTGGAGCAGTCCGGCCGCCCAGTCGGCCAGCCGTTCCCACGCCGGCCGGTCGAGCTCCATCGCCTCCCGGATGGCCGCGACGCGGGCCGGGTCGGGCTGGTCCCCGGCGAGGGCGACCGCGGCGTCGCCCGGCAGCGCCTCGGTGAGCGCGAAGACCAGCAGCACCACGGCCACGGTCTGCAGCGCGCCGAGGAGCAGCCGCCGGGCGACGAAGGAGCGCAGTCCGCTCACGCGAGCCACACCGTGTCGAAGCGCGCCCAGTCGAGGGTGTTGGCGGGCGCGTCGGTCTCCACGCCCTTCACGGTACGGGCCGTTCCGATGATCCAGTCGGCGAACCCCCAGATGAGGAAGCCGCCTTCGGCGTACAGGCGGCGCTGCATGCGCTCGTAGACAGCGGCGCGTTCGGTCTTGTCGCGGGTGGACTGGGCCTGCTGGTAGAGCGCGTCGAAGTCCTTGTGCCGCCACTTGGTGGCGTTGGTGGTGGAGTCGGTGAGCAGCCGCTGGGAGATGTGTGCCTCGATGGGCATGGCGCCGGAGCGGTAGCAGCACAGGGAGCCGTTGTCGAGGATGTCGCTCCAGTAGGAGTCCTTGCTGCCCATCCTCACCTCGACGGTGACCCCGGCCTTCTTCGCCTGGTCGCGGAAGATGCTGGCGGCCTCGGTGAACCCGGCGGCGACGGCGGAGGTGTCCAGGGTGACCTTCAGGTCCTCGGCGCCGGCCTGCTTGAGCAGGGCGCGGGCCCTGTCGAGGTCCTGTTCGCGCTGGGGCAGACCGTCGGCGTAGTACTCGTAGCCCTTGCCGAACAGGTCGTTGCCGACCTCGCCCGCGCCGGACAGCGCGCCGTCGACGAGTTCCTGGCGGTCGGCGATGAGGAAGAACGCCTGGCGCACCCGCTCGTCGTCGAAGGGCGGCCGGTCGGTCTTCATGCAGAACGCCTGCATGGCGCTGCCCCGCAGCCGCACGATCTCGATCTGCCCCTGGTCCTCGTGGGCGCGGGCGGTGGTGGGGTTGAGCTCGTGGGCGTACTCGACCTGCCCGCCGAGCAGCGCGTTGACCCGGGCCGACTCCTCGTTCGCCACGACGAACTCGATCTCGTCGAGGTGCGGGGCGCCCTCCCAGTAGTCGTCGTAGCGGCGGAAGACCGCCGAGCGGCCGGGCGCGAACGACACGAAGCGGAACGGGCCGGAGCCGACCGGCTTCTTGTCGAACCCGGTGGCGTTCTCGGGCACGATGTACGCGCCGAACGCGGCCAGGATGTTGGGGAATTCGGCCGTGGGCCGCTTGAGCACGAACTCGATCGCGCGTTCGCCGGTGGCGCGGCTGGCGTCGAGGTCGATGGGCTCCAGGGACGCCTTGGCGCGGAACGCCTGCTTCGGGTCGGCGATACGGCGGTAGCTGTAGAGGACGTCCTTCGCGGTGACCGGGCTGCCGTCGTGGAAGGTGGCCTCGCGCAGGGTGACCCGCCAGCGGTCCAGCGCCTTGTTCGACTCCCACTTCTCGGCGAGGCGGGGTACGGCGGACAGGTCGGCGCCGTAGTCGGCGAGCTTGTCGAACAGGGCCTTGGCGCGGGCGACGTCGGCGAACAGGTTGGCGAGGTGCGGGTCGAGGGTCTCGCTCGCGCCACCGCCGGCGAACGCGGCACGCAGCCGCCCGCCCTTCTTCGGCGAGCCGTCGCCCTTGCCCTCGCCGTCGTCGGAACCAGAACCGGAGCCGCCGCATCCGGCCAGGGTGAGCGCACCGAGACCGGTCGCGGCGAGGAAGCCGCGACGGCGCAGGGCCGGGAAGGGGAGATGACGGGTCGAATCGTCGTGCATCTGGGATTCCTCAGTAGGTAGTCGTGCCAGTGGGTGGCTTGGTGAGACGGGCCACCACGTGCAGCCGGTCGGCGTCGGTGGTACGGCCGGGAAGCAGGCCCTCCCGCCAGGGCGGTTCGGTGCGCGGGCCCGGTCCGTCGTGGAGTTCCAGGACCTCGAAGCCGTGCGCGCTCAGCAGGTGGCGCAGCTCCTGCGGGAACAGCAGCCTCCACGCGGAGCGCTGTTCGGCGGGCGGAGACCCGTCGTCCGCGGTCCACACCCGCGTACGGCGCAGCAACTGGGCCGTGCGGTCGACCGTCAGCGTGGTGACGGACCGGTGGACGGTGCCCTGCCAGGTGAACTCGTTGGCCTTGGGCGCGTCGAGCAGGTCGGTGCGGCCGAGGAAGTACGCGCCGTTGCGCATCTCCGCGACGAGCAGGCCGCCCGGGACCAGGGCACGGCGGCAGGAGGACAGGAAACCGTCGAGCTGGTCGTTGGTGTGGCAGTACAGCAGGGAGCTGTCCAGGCACACCACGGCGTCGGACACCCCCTGCCCCAGATCGAATCCGTGCAGGTCGGCACGGACGTACTCGGGTCCGGGATGGTGCTCGCGGGCGTGCGCGAGCATCGCCCCGGAGAGGTCCGCGCCGGTCACCTCGCGGCCGGCGCCGTGCAGCCACGCGGCGTCGCGGCCGGTACCGCAGCCCAGATCCAGCACGCGCCGGCCCGCGCCGTGCCGCCGCAGGCAGTCCTCCGCCCAGCGTCCGGCCAGCCGGTCGGGATCGGGGAAACGGGCCTCGTACAACGCGGGGTTGTCGGTGAGCAGGTTGCCGGTCATGCCGGAGTCCTTCCTCGTACGGCCGCGGATGCGAAGGGCCTGGACGGCGCGGGCAGCGACCCCAGCCGGCGCAGCCGGACGACACCGAGCGCGGACGCGAGCCCGGCCAGCGCGCAGCACACCCACGGCAGCCACGCGGCGTCACCGTGCCGCCCGGTGTCCATGGCCCAGCCGACGACGGTGTTGCCCAGTGCGGCGGCGACGCCCGAGACGACGTAGAAGACGCCGAAGTAGGTGCCGGTCAGCCCGGGGCGGCCGAAGGCGGGGACCATGTCCATCACGAACGGCTGGGCGACCATCACCCCGAGGTACAGCAGCAGGGCGCCCGCCAGCACGGGCAGCACCCGCAGCGTCGCGTCGGCCACACCGTCCGGGCCGCCGGACGCCGTGGTGACCAGGGCGGGCGGCAGGAAGGCCAGCGCCATGAGGCCCAGCCCCGCCGCGACCCAACGGGCCCGGTCGCCGCGTCGCTTGAGCGCGCGGGTGAGGCGCAGTTGGAACACGAGGTGGGCGAGGGCGCCGACGAGGAAGACGAGACCGGCGGCGCCGTCCCAGCCGGTGGCCCGCCGGGCGCCGTCGGGCAGCAGCAGGTACAGCTGGCTCTCCAGCGTGAACAGGCCGGTCATGGCCAGCGCGAAGGCCAGGAAGGCGCGGTTGCCGAGCACTTCCCGCCAGTCGGCGAGCACCCCGCCCCCGCTCGGCTCGACCGGCCGGGCGGGCAGCACCAGGGCCTGTGCGACGGTCAGGACCGCGAAGACCGAGGCGGCGACCAGGGCCGACGCGCGGAAGTCCACGAGCAGCAGCGCGCCGCCCAGCAGCGGCCCGATCAGCGCGCCGGTGGTGGCGAACACGTTGAACAGGGCGAACGCCTCGGCCCTGCGCTCCTCGGCCTCCTGCGCGAGGTAGGCGCGGACGGCGGGGTTGAACAGCGCCCCCGCGAACCCGCTGAGGACGGACGCGGCGAGCAGGACGGCGAGGTGGTCGCCGAGCGCGAACAGCGCGAAGCCGACGGTGCGCAGGGCGCAGCCGGCGATGATGACGCCGCGTGCGCCGAGCCGGTCGGAGGCGGAGCCGCCGACGAGGAACAGGCCCTGCTGGCTGAGGTTGCGGACCCCGAGGACGACGCCGACGACGACGGCCGACATGCCCAGGTTCTCGGTGAGGTGGGTGGCGAGGTAGGGGATGAGGAGGTAGAAGCCGGTGTTGACGCCGAGCTGGTTGACCAGCAGAAGCTGAACGGCGGGCGGAAAGCGGCGTATCTCATGCCAGGTCTGCACGGCGCCCCTCCCGCGGCTCGACACCCAGTCCGGGCAGGCCGCTCGCCCGTACCCGGCCGTCCTCGCCGCCGATGCCGGTCCACGGGTCGTGCGCGAGCAGCAGATGCCCGTCCAGGTCGGCCCAGCGGGCCCGGTCGGCGAGGTGCACGGCGGGCGCGAGCCCCAGGGTGCTGGCGGCCAGGCAGCCCAGCATCAGCTCCGTGCCGCTGCCGTCGACCGACTCGGCGATGCGCAGGGCCGCGTGCACCCCGCCGCACTTGGCGAGCTTGACGTTGACGCCGTGGACGCGCCCGGCCAGGCGGCGTACGTCCTTCAGGTCCACGGCGTCCTCGTCGGCCACGACCGGCAGCGGCGAGCGTTCGGCCAGCGCCCCCAGCGCCTCCGGGTCACCGGGGGCGAGGGGCTGTTCGACGGCCTCGACGCCGAGTTCGGCGAACCGGGGCAGCAACGCCCGCGCCTGCCCCGTGGTCCAGGCGCCGTTGGGGTCGAGAAGCAGCCGGGCTCCGGGCGCCGCGTCCCGGACGGCCCGTACGCGCTCGACGTCCTCCTCGGGATCGGCCGCCCCCGCCTTGACCTTGAGCACCTCGAAGCCGCGGGCCGCGAGGGAGCGGGCCTGCGCCGCCGCGTGCGCGGGGGACGTGATGCCGATGGTGCGGGCGGTGGCCGCGACCGGGGCGTCCGCGGCGCCCAGGAGCCGGTGGACGGGCCTGCCCGCGCGCTTGCCGACGAGGTCCAGCAGGGCGGCATCCACGGCGGCGGTCACGGCCGGGGGAGTGCCGACGGCGGCCAACTCGCCCGTCCGCAGGGCCTCCAGGGCGGTCTCGGGGTCGGGGAAGCGGACCAGGTCCGCGCCCACGGCGGTGAAGTGGCGTACGAGACCCTCGACGTCGAGCCGGTAGTAGACGCTGCTGACGGCCTCGCCGTGACCGGTCACGCCCTCGTGCTCGACGCCCAGCCACACGGCGTCACGGGCGGACATCGTCGAGCGGGATATGCGCAGCGGCTCGGTGAGTTCGAGGCGCACGGTGCGCAGGCCGGTCCTCACCGGTCCTCCTTCGGATGCGCGAGCGGATCGGTGACGCGGGTGCACCGTGTCCAGCCGGTGGCCTCGGCGGTGTACGGGTGCGGGATCTGTACGGGACGGGTGGCCGCCGCGTCGGGGTCGACGCCGTGCGCGGCGGTGAAGTCGTCGTCGTAGACCGTGCCGAGATAGCGGTGCGGGCCGTCGGGGAAGACGGTGGCGACGACCGCGCCGGGGTGGACGCGGGCCGCCCAGGCGGCGACGCGGGCGACCGCGCCGGTGCTCCAGCCGCCGCTGACGAAACTGCCCCGGGCCAGCCGGCGGCAGCTGTCCACCGCCTCGGCGGGGCCGACCCAGTGCACCTCGTCGAAGGCGTCGTAGGCAACGTTGCGCGGATGGATGCTGCTGCCGAGGCCGCGCATCAGCCGGGGCCGGGCGGGCTGGCCGAAGATGGTGGAGCCGGTGGAGTCGACGCCGATCAGCCGCAGCGCGGGCCAGTGCCGGCGCAGCGGCCCGATGACGCCGGCACTGTGCCCGCCGGTGCCCACACTGCACACCAGCACGTCCATGTGGTCGAGCCGGTCGGCGAGTTCGGCGGCCAGTGAGGCGTAACCGGCCGTGTTGTCCGGGTTGTTGTACTGGTCGGGCCAGTAGGCGCCGGGCAGCACGGCGAGCAGTTCGCGCAGTCGGGCGAGGCGCGCGGCCTGCCAGCCGCCCTGGGGCGCGGGCCGGTCCGCGATCTCCAGCCGCACCCCGTAGGAGCGCAGCAACTGGCGCATGGAAGGCTCCAGTTCGCTGTCGCCGACCAGTACGACGGGATGGCCGAGGGCCTGCCCGGCGAAGGCGAGCCCGATGCCGAGGGTGCCGGAGGTGGACTCCACCACCGGTGCGCCGGGCCGCAGTTCACCGCGCTCACGGGCGCCCATCAGCATCGAGACGGCGGCTCGCGCCTTCATCCCGCCCGCGGCGAGCCCTTCGAGCTTGGCCCAGAAACCGGGGTGCGGTCCGGGCAGGTCGGCGGTGATGCGGACGACGGGGGTGCGGCCGAGCAGCGTGAGCAGTTCCGGGCGGGCGGCGGACCGTACGGCGGCGGTGGTCACCGGGTGCCTCCCGGACGGTCGGCGCGGTAGCGGTGGACGGTGCCGGGGCCGCCGTCCAGCCAGAAGAACGGGTACGGCTCCGCGCACACCGCGCTCACCCCGTGACCCAGGAAACGGGGCAGTACGGCGCTGCCGGTCTGGGCGAACATCACCAGCTGCTTGCCGTGCCGCAGGGCGTGTTCCCGCAGCGGCTCGAAGCTCCCGTTGCCGAGCGTCATCCCGGACACGAGCAGCGCGTCGCACCGGCCGACGGCGGCGAGTGCGTCGGTGACGACCGTCTCCCCCCATTCGGTGACCCCGCCCTTGAGGTCGCACGGGACGTAGGTCAGTCCTCGTGAACGCAGCGCTTCCAGAAGGGAGTTGACGACACCGACGACGAGCACCGTCGCCCCGGGCGGCAGGACGAGCAGCCCGGCGACGGCATCGGCCCGGGCCCGGGACTTCTCCAGCGACGTCCCGGCGGGCAGGGCGACGGGCCGCGCCCCGTTCTTCGGGGCGTGCGGGGTGACGTGCATCAGGTACGCGTCGAGCGCGGCGACCCGCACCGGAGGCAGCGGATGACCGAGGAGCCGGGCCACGTCCGTGCCGACGCAGTCCTCCACCGCGCCGTCGGGCAGCGCGCCGGGCTCGACCGCGCAACTGCCGACGGCCTCCGCCAGCCGCAGGCTGAGCACCTCGTTGCGGTAGCCGGTGCCGCGCCCTTCGTGCCGTACGGCCTGCCGGGTGGTGAAGGCCACGGAGATCCGCAGCGCGGCCGGATCCGGTCCCAGCTCGCCGGCGCGGGCGCGGGCGAGGAGTTCGTCGTACGTCGCCGCGCGGGCGGACGCCGGGGCGGCGGGGCTCACCGGATCACCAGCCCGGACCGCAGCTCGTCGAGCAGCGACTCGACCCGGGCACGGGCGCCGGTGCCGGCCGGGTCACCCGCCATCACGTGCCCCAGGTACTCGTTGTTGCTGCCCGCCGCCTTCACCTGCCGTCCCGGCTCGGCGAGTTGTACCTCGAGGACGTCCGGCGCGGTCCGGACGGGGCCGGCGTCCAGCGCCTCGAGCGTGCCCGCCGTCCGGGGCACGAGGAAGCCGACGGCGGCGCTGCGCAGTCCGGTGTCCGTGCGCCGCAGGTCGGGGGCGCGGCCCAGACAGACGTCCACGAAGGCCGCGGCGAGGTCGATGCCGGTGACATGCCGTATCAGTTCGGTGATGCGGTTCCCGGCGGGCCGCGGGTTGACCTCGACCACGCGCGGCCCGGCGGAGGTCAGCTTGATCTCGGTGTGCGCCACCACACCGTCCGTCAGCCCGAGCGCCTTGAGCGCGCCGAGCGCGGTCTGCTCGGCGGCCTCGGCGTCCGCGGCCGGAAGGGCGGCGGGGAACATGTGGCCGGTCTCGATGAACGCGGGTGCCCCGCCGACGCTCTTGTCGGTCACGCCGACGACGTGGACCGCGCCCGCGTGCGACACGGTCTCGACGCTCACCTCCGGGCCGTCCAGGAGTTCCTCGAGCAGCACGACGGGGGCCCGCCGCTGCCCGCGCGCGTTGACCGGGAAGTCGGCCAGCGCCCGTACGGCGGAGGCGAGTTGCTCCTCGTCGTCCACCCGCCGTACGTACATGCCCGCACACAGGTCGACGGGCTTGACCACCAGCGGATAACCGATCTCCCGTGCCGAGCGGGCGAGTTCGGCCCACTCCTCGTGCACCGCGAACCGGGGGCCGGGAACCCCGGCGTCGGCCAGGACCCGGCGGGTGGCGTCCTTGCGGCAGGCGCTTTCGACCGCCTCGGGCGCCGGGCCGGGCAGCCCGAGACGTGCGGCCACCCGTGCCACTGTGGGCAGGTAGTAGTCGCAGGAGGTGACCACCCCGTCGAAGCCGAACGCGGTGTGCAGCCGTTCCACCCGGGGCAGCAGGGCCTTGGTGTCGTTGGTGTCCGCGGTGATCACATTGCGTGCCCCGAGCAGCGGGTGCGCCACGCCTTCGGGTGCCGAGCGCAGGTAGTGGTGCAGGTCGCGGGTGAGGAACGTGAACTCGTGTCCGCTCTCCAGGATCGCCCGTGGCAGCAGCCTGCTCATCGATCCGACCCAGCTCTCGACCACCAGCAGATGAGCCACGGCTCCCCTTTTCGTGTCGTCGTGTACGGCACGGTCCTGACGGCAGGGCCGCGACGGGCGTCACGATATCGGTAATCATTTTCATTGTCAGGTATTGTGAGGGCCCCGATACGGAAGGACCTCGCGATGAGCCGGACCGCACCCGCCGGATACACCGTGCGTCCCGCGACCCCCGCGGACACCGACGGCGCCCGCGCCGTCATGCTCGACACGTTCTACAAGGAGTTCGGGTACGGATACGTGCCCCGCTGGCACCGGGACGTCACCGACCTCAAGGGCACGTACCTCGACGACCCCCGCCACGTCCTGTTGGTGGCGGTCCACGACGGCGAGGTGGTCGCCACCACCGGCGTGCACTCACAGGGCCCCGCCCACCCGCCGCACCCCCGCTGGCTGGCCGAACGCTACCCGTCCGGCACCACCGCCCAACTGGTCCGCGTCTACGTACGTCCGGAGCACCGGCGCCGCGGCCTCGCGCGCACGCTGGTCGACGCGGCGTGCGACTTCGTCGCGAACACCCCCGGCTACGACTGCGTCTACCTGCACACCAACGTGGACGTCGAGGGCGCGGAAGCCTTCTGGCGCAGCACGGCCAAGGAGATCTTCGACGCCCGCACCACCGGCGAACACGGCCCGGGCGTGTCCACGGTCCACTTCGAGATCCCGTTCTGAGCGGAAGGAATCGGCTCGCTCGGACGATCCCGAGGCGTCAGAATGGCGCGATGGGACACCACTTCGTCGGCATACCGGAGTTGACCGGCGTTCCCCGTGTCGCCGTCGTCATCGACGTCATGCGTGCCTTCACCGTCGCCGCCTGGGCCTTTTCGCGTGGCGTCGAGAGGATCGTCCTGGCCTCGACGGAGAGTGAGGCACTCGCCCTGAAGGGGAGCCACGCGGACTGGCTGGCGCTCAAGGACGGAGCCCCGGCGGCGGGCTTCGACGCGGTGAACTCACCCGGCTTGCTCAGGTCACGCGATTTCACCGGCCGCACGCTGGTGCAGAAGACGACGGCGGGGACCGTGGGCGCACTGGCCGTCGCGGACGCGCCGCTGGTCCTGTGCGCGAGCTTCGTGGTGGCCGGCCCGACCGCGCGGTTCCTGCGGGCCGAGGACCGCGGCCCGGTGACGTTCGTGGTCACCGGCGAGGGAGGCCGGGCCGACGAGGACCTGGCCTGCGCCGAGTACATCGGCCGGTCCATGGCCGGGGGCGAGGTCGAGCCGGCCCCGTACCTCCACCGCGCGAGGACTTCCCGTGCCGCGGCCGAACTCGCCGGTGGACTGCGGAGCGGATACCACCCGGACGACGTCGACCTCTGCCTGGAGATCGACAGGTTCCCCTTCGCGATGGCGGCCCGACGGGAGGAGTCCCTGACGGTGCTCCGTCCCGTCGCGGCGCCTGACACCCCGTCCGGTCCGCGCTGAACCGCTGGAACGTCGGATTTCCGGGCGGCGGAGCCCCTGCTGGGCGCGTTTGACGTCTCTTCGTCGGTGAACCCGGGAGTTCCCCGGGAACGCCGATGCCGACCAGGACCTCTGCGGCGCACCGGCCGGTGCGCGGGTGCCTCTACCGCAGGGCTGATCTCGCGGGGTACCTCACTCGCCGCACGCCGCACGCCGCACGCCGCATGCGCAGCGGGACATGCTCACGCTTCCCCGGCCGGACGCCCTGCGTATTCCGTATCGCCTCACCGGGTCACCGGGCTGGAGGTCCGGTCGGGTTCGCGGTCCTCGGTCATGGGGGCCGGGGTGGTGACGCCGGGGCGCGGGATCGCGAGGGCGCACAGGGCGCCCGCGAGGACCACGGCGACGCCGATCCAGATGCCCGGCTTCATGCCGTCGACGAACCCCTGAGCCGTACGGTCGTCGCCGTAGTGCACGAAGACACTGCTCAGGACGGCGGTGCCGAGGGCGCCGCCGAGCTCGCGGACGGTGCTGTTGGCACCGGACGCCTTCCCGCGGTGCTGCGGCCCGACCGCGCCCAGCACCACCGCCGCCGTCGGGGCGAAGACGAGGCCCATGCCGATGCCCGCGACGACCATGGCGCCGGCCATGCGCGCGTAGGGGGTGTCCGACGTGGCCACCAGATTGATCCAGGCCAGTCCGGCCGCCTGGAGGAAGAGGCCGAGAGCCATCAGCCGTCCGCCGCCCACCCTGTCGGTCAGGGCGCCGGCGGCCGGGGCGACGAACATCGGCATCAGGGTCCAGGCCAGCGTGAGCACACCGGCCTCCAACGGGGTCCGGACGGGCGCGACTTGGAAGAACTGTGCCAGCAGGAAGATCGACCCGAAGACGCCGAAGTACATGCTCGCGGAGACCAGGTTGGAGAAGACGAAGGCCCGCTCACGGTAGAAGGAGAGCGGAAGCAGCGGCTGGGCCGCTCGGCGCTCCCACACCACGAACAGGGCCAGCAGGACGGCTCCGCCGCTGAACGCCAACAGGACGATGCCCGAACTCCAGCCCTCCTTCTCGCCGTTCACGATCGCCCAGACGGTCGCGAGGAGCCCCGCCGTGGCGAGGAGCATGCCGGGCAGGTCGAGCCGGGTGCCGGCCAGGGAACTCTCCCGGAGCACGGACAGCACCAGCGGGATCGCCACCACGCACACCGGGACGTTGATCCAGAAGATCCACTGCCAGTCCAGGCCGTCGACCACCGCGCCACCCACCACGGGCCCGAACGCCACGGCCGTTCCGCTGACCGCGGACCACAGCCCGAGGGCGAGGTTGCGCTTCTTCTCCGGCACCTCCTCCGCGAGCAGCGTCAGCGACAGCGGCATCACGGCCGCGGCGCCCAGGCCCTGCAACGCCCGCATCAGGATGAGCTGTCCGCTGCTGTCGGCGAGACCGCAGCCGATCGAGGCCAGGGTGAACAGTGCGATGCCGGCCACGAAGACCCGGCGTCGGCCGAACCGGTCACCCAGCGCCGCACCGGTCAGCAGCAGACAGGCGAAGCTGAGGACGTAGGCGTTGACGAACCACTGCAGATCCTCGGTGGACGCGTCGAGGTCGACGGCCATGGCCCGCAGCGCGGTCGTCACCACCAGGTTGTCGAGCGCGACCATGAACATCGGCAGACTGCATGCGAGGATGATCGACCATAACGGCTTTTTGAGAGTGCCCATGACAATACCTCCCGTGTACGACAAGGCGGAGCGGCGCACGGGGTCCCGGTACGAGGAGGCCCCCGGCTCCGCAATGGATAGTAGTGCGATCCGCTATCCGATATCCAGTGAGTGAGGCTCGATGAAGATTTCGGAACTCAGCCGCCGCAGCGGCGTGTCCATCCCCACGATCAAGTACTACCTGCGGGACGGTCTGCTGCCCCCCGGGCAGGCCACCGCCGCCAACCAGGCCGACTACGGCGAGGAGCACCTGCGCCGCCTGCGTCTCGTCCGCACCCTGGTCGGCGTGCGGCGGCTGCCGGTGGGCGCGGTGAAGGAGATCCTCGGTGCCATCACGGAGGAAGGTGATCTGCACCAGATCTTCGGCATCGTGACCGACGCCCGCCCCGCCACCCAGCGGCAGAAGCAACTGGCGCGGGAGCAGCGGGAGGCGGGTGAGGAGGCGGGCGGCGTCAAGGACGCGCGTGAGCTGGTCACCGAAATGGGCTGGGAGGTCCACCCCGATACCGCCGCCCTGCAGAGTCTCGGCGAAGTCCTCGACGCCCTGTCGGACGTGGACTCGGGCATCGACTGGCGGTCCCTGCTGCCCTACGCGCGGCTGGCGGACCGCATCTCGGAGCTGGACGTCCGGCAGATGGAAGGCGCGTCCGGCGTGCTGGAACTGGCCGAACGCGCGGTGCTGGTCTCGGTCCTCCTGGAACCGGCACTGCTGGCCATGCGCCGCCTCGCCCAGGAGGACAAGTCGGCCCGCCTGTTCAGGACCGGCCCGGACGAAGAGGCGGAGGGGTGACGGAGGCCGTGCGCACCGGCGGTGGTCGGATCGGGCCCGGCCGACTGCCCCGGTCCGGCCTGTCCTGCTCGGCTGCCCAGGCTCTTCAACGAGAACGCGGACCTCTGTGCGAGCGGTGCCGGTGGCATCGGCATGGCGAGGGTCAATGCGACGGCCGACTGCAGGGAGGCCGAGCCGCAGGAAGTCGTGGAGTCGCTCAAGCGGCAAGGGCTGCCGCTCGCCCCGTGAACCCGTCGGAGGGCTCCCGCACGGACCGTCCCGTGCGGGAGCCCGCCGCTGTTCAGTGGGGCGCCGGCTCGTTCTCCCGCGTCTTGAAGCGGACCCGCGTCGAGCACACCGCCACCAGCACGGCGGACACCGCGACCACCGCCATGCCGGTCGTCAGGTCCGTGCGGCCGGCGACGAAGCCGATCACGGCGGGGCCCGCCAGGAGACCGGTGGTGCCCATGGCGGCGACCAGGGCGAGGGCGCCCGGCCCCTCCGCGGCGGCGGCGACGTAGAGACAGGGGGTCACCGTCGCCATGCCCAGGCCGACGCAGGCGAAGCCGACGAGCGCGGGCCAGGTGCCGTCGGCCAGCAGGGCGAGGGCGAGACCGGTGCCGGCCATCGTGCTGCCCACCCGCACCATGCGCGCGTCGCCCCACCGGTTGCGCCAGCCGTCGCCCAGGAGGCGGGCCAGCACCATCATCACCGAGACGACGGCGATGCCCAGCGGCGCCAGCCGCCCCGACGCGCCGGTCTCCTCCGTCAGGTAGAGCGCCGACCAGTCGTTCATGGCGCCCTCGACGACCGTGCCGAACACCATGGCGCAGCCCAGCCAGAGCGCCGCGCGCGAGGCACCGGTCAGACTCCTGAACCCCTTCTTCCTGTTCTCCGCCGGCTGTTCCCCGGACGGGGGAGCGTCGGTGATCACCCGGGGCCGGGAACCGGCCAGCAGCAGCACCCCCAGCGCCGCCGCCACCGTGAAGTGCGCGGTCACCGAGTGCGTCACGGTGTTCACCCCGGAGGCCAGCAGCGCGCCCCCGAGCGACCCTCCGCTGAACGTCGCGTGCAACTGGGCCATCGCGGCCCGCCCGTAGTGGGACTCGAGGGCGGCGCCCTGCGCGTTCATGGCGACGTTCAGACAGCCGACGGCCACACCGTCGACGAAGATCACCAGCAGGGCGAGCGGATAACTGCCGGCCGCGGCCAGCACGGGCAGCACCGCCATCAGGCCCAGCGCGGACCAGAGCGCCAGCCGCCGGGCGCCCAGCCGCCGCAGCAGGGGCGCGACCAGCGGGAAGGACACCGCCGCCCCGACACCGGCGGCCATCAGCAGCAGCCCCACCTCCGTCCCGCCCAGGCCGAAGCGGTCCTTGAGGGCGGGCAGCCGGGAGGCCCAGGTGGCGTACTGGAAGCCGAGGAGGAAGAACAGGGTGGCGATCGCCAGTTGGTCACGGCGGAAGTCGCCGAGAGTGGGCAGCATGGATGTCAGGACCCCTCTTCCGGGCCGCCGGGGCGGTGGTGCGGGACCGGGCAGGACATGTAGACGGCGCCGTCGCCGTAACTCCCGTGGAGTTCGGCCCCCGGCTCGGGCCGGTAGCCGTGACCGGACCAGAAGCCCGCCGTCCCGCCGACGGCGACCAGGGAGATCCGCTCGTACGACGACCGTTCCGCGACCGTCGTGAGGTGCCGCAGCAGTCTGCTGCCCAACCCCCTGCCCCGCAGATCGTCCGCGATCACGAGGTCGTGCAGATGCAGATTGCGGGAGTCGTACGCCCGCTCCTCCGGCCGGGCCAGATCCGGGTACCGCAGCCGCGGGTAGGGCAGGGCGAGCACATAGCCGGCGACACGGTCACCGGTCTCCAGGACGAAGCAGGTCGACGGGGAGGCCCGGCCCCGGGAGCGGAGCGCCTCGACGCCCTCGGACAGCGAGGCCGACGCGTACACCTCGGCCTCCAGCGCGGCGATCCGCGGCCAGTCGTCCTCGGCGACACGGCGTACGCGGACGTCCGGGCCGTCACCGCCCACGCAGACGCGGGGGAGCGGCTCGAAGCCGTTGAAGCCCTCGGTCGTGTAACTGGCGGCGTACGCGCCCGCCGACAGCACCCAGACCGGGTCGCCCGACGCGACCGCCCTGGGCACCCGCACCCGGCGGTGCTCGTGGGCGTAGGCGTCGTCGCTGTCGCAGGTGGGGCCCGCGACGACGACGGGCACCAGGCCGTCGTCGGCCGCGTCCGGGTGGGACGGGAAGACGAGCGGGTAGCGCACCTGGTCCATCTCGTACAGCCCGTTGAACTTGCCGCAGCTCAAGTACAGCCAGTGCTCCCGCTCCCCGTCCGGCCGGTGGCGGGACGTCAGCCGGGAGACGTGCGCCCGGATCGCGCCGTGGTCGGCCACCAGATGGCGTCCCGGTTCGACGAGGAAGTCCAGCGGCCGGGGCGACAGTCCGGTCAGCCGCTCCATGCCCTCGCGCAGCACGGCGAAGATCTTGTCCAGCGGGGGGTCGAGCCGTTCACCCCGGCGGTCGGCGTAGCCGAGCGCCGGCAGACCGCCGCCGAGGTTGACGTGGTCCGGCACGATCCCGCGGCCGTGCAGGGCCGTGAGCACCTCGGCGAGGGCCGCGAAGGCCTGCTGCCACGCCTCGGCGGTCATCTGCTGCGACCCGACGTGCACCGAAAGACCGGCGGGGACGAGACCCGCGTCCCGCGCGGTCTCCAGCACCCGTACGGCGTCCTCCGCCGAGCACCCGAACTTCCGGCCCAGCCCCCACAGCGCACCCTCGCCGCGGGTCGCCAGCCGGCAGAACACCCGGGCGCCCGGGGCGTGTCCGGCCAGTGCCGCCACGTCCTCCACGCTGTCCGTGGCGAAGTCCCGCACACCCAGCCGGTACGCCCGCGCGATGTCCCGGTCGGACTTGACGGTGTTGCCGTAGTGGACCCGGTGCGCGGGCACGCCCGTCGCCAGCGCCCGGGCGATCTCCCGGGGGCTCGCCGCGTCGAAACCGGCGCCCCGGCCGGCCAGCAGGGCCAGGACCTCCTGAACGGGACACGCCTTCATCGCGAACCGCACGTCCACGCCGGGCAGTTCCGCGGTCAGCGCGTCGTACTGGCCGGCGATCCCGTCCAGGTCGTAGACGAGCGCGTCCTCGGTGGCGGCCGCGAGGGCGGCGCGCAGGGCCGCGGTCACCGGAGAGCGCCCCGGCTCGCGTGCACGAGGGCCTCCCAGGCGCCGATCAGTGCCACGAAGTCCTCGGTGTCCAGCGCGGCCTCGTCCAGCAGCCGCTCCCGGTCCGCCGTCATGCCGCGCGCGAACTCGGCGTACTTCCCGCCCAGCCGTCCGTACGCCGCCGCGACCGTGTCCAGCCGCCGCTCGTTCTCCGTACGGTCCAGCCGCACGCTCTCGGCGAGGAACGCGGCGAACGGCGCCGGGTCGAGCCGCCCCCTGTCGTCCAGCAGCGCGGCGCCCGCGTCGGCCATCCGCTCGTAGACGTGGTGCAGGTACAGCATGGAGAGCAGGAACTTCACGAACCGCGTCTGGTACGCGAGGAAACCGGCGTGGGTGCGGCGCTCCCCGGTGTAGTAGTTCTCGATGTGCCGGTTGTGCAGGACGCCGGGCAGCGCGGCGTCGTACACGGCGTGGATGAGGAAGTAGTCGCTGCCGATGGTCGCGGTGGCGGGCGGCAGCGGCAGCCGCTCGTACACGTTCCGGCCGAAGGCGATGTTGGACATGTCGACGCGCATCGGGTCGACCAGCGTCAGCGTCGAGCGGTCGCCCGTGAAGGGCAGTGTCCCGGCGCCCTTGAAGGACTCCTCGACCAGCTCCCGCCTCTGCTCGGCGGTCCAGTGGCCGGGCGCCCACAGGCCGACCACCTCGTCGTACACGTCCTTGTCGAGCTCCCGGATCCCGCCGATGTCGACGGAGAGCTCCCCGATGAAGGAGGCGCCCACCATCGACACGGGCCGGTCGGCGATCGCGGGGTCGAGCACCACCTCCGACACCCCGGCGAAGGCGTCACGGGCGCGCTTGCCCAGGGAGGTCAGCTCGTGGTGGACGGGGTAGACGGGCTCGCCGTCGAAGACCTGGTAACTGCAGTCGGAGTCGCGCCGGTGCACCGAACGGCAGTCCAGCGCCGCCGCGACGAGGAACGCCCGGTTGGTGCAGGCACCGTACGAGAGCGCGTCGGGGAGCATCAGGTCGAGGACCCGCTCCGGCTCCGGGAGCGCGGCCCGCTCGACGGCGCCGCGCAGGAAGTCCCGCTGGGCGGACTCGTCGAGGTGGTGCACGACGACGCCCGCGGCCCCGGGGAGCGCGGCGACCGTTTGGGCGTGGGCCGCGCGGGTCCGCTCGTCGGAGGAGTCGAGGATCAGCAGGTGCACCTCGACGTCGAAGTGCCGGGCGGCGTACGCGGCCTCTCCGCCGATGGCGGTGATGGTCGTGGAGCACTCCCGGTCGGTGGGAAGGCTCAGGCATATCCGGTGCACGTCGGCTCCCTCGCTCATCGGGTCCGCCCGTGCCAGGAGTCCAGACCCAGCAACTTCCGTCCCAGATCGTCCAGTTCGGCGGAGCCGTAGCGCAGGGACTCGTGCTTCACCGCGTCACCGAGCAGGGTCGCGTTCCACTCGGGGGTGCTGAGCGTGCGCCAGGACTCCACCCGGGAGCGGCGCAGCTCCTCGTGTTCCTCGAGCGCGGGCATCATCGACAGGTACTGCACCGCGCGCACCCCGTCGGCCGAGGTGTTGGGGGCCACGCCGTGCGCCAGCATCCCGTTGAAGATCAGCAGGTCACCGGCCTTGAGCTGGGGCCGGACGACCGGGAACTCGGTGCGGTCGGCACCCGGCCGGATCGGGTCCCGGTCGGCCGGCTGTGCGACCTTCCACTCCTCGAAGCGACGGAAGAGCTCCGGGGAGCACTGGAAACCGCCCTGGTCCGGTTCCGTGTCGGTGAGCGCGATGATGCCCTGCACCCGCTGCGGCGGCACGCTCGCCGTGGTGTCCACGTCCCAGTGCAGCTCGATGTCGAACCCCTCGTCCGTGGGGTCGATGAGGGAACGCGAACGGTTCTTCACATTGGGCGGGTTGAGGTTGAGCCGGTCCAGGGTGACCCACAGCTCCTCGCAGTCCCACACGTCCACGAAGGCGTCGTACACCCGCCGGGCCTGCCGGCTGTCCCAGAGCAGCTGGTGCTGGTACGCCTCGACGAAGCCGTAGACGAACAGGTCCCGGTCGAGATCCGAGCGGAAGGAGCGCTCCTCGTACCAGGTCTCGGGGCGCTGCGGGTCCAGGCCCTGGAAGTCCCAGGCGAACTCCAGCAGCAGCTTGGCCGCGTCGGGGGAGATCGCCTCCGGCACCACCACGTAGCCGTGGTTCTGCCAGGACGCGAACTGCTCCTCGGAGAGCACCCGCAGCGGCAGGTCCTTGGTCAGGTGCCGCAGTTGCGCCCCGGCGAGGTAGGTCTCACCGTCGGCGCTGAAGTAGGGGCGCTCGGAGGCGGCGCGGTGTAAGAAACGGTGGTGCGTCGTCATGCGGTACTCCGAAAGATCGGGATCGCTCACGGCATGCGGACAGAAGGAAGGAGCCGGTGGGAAGTCGGTGCTACGACGGCACGGTGCGGTCCGCGAGGACCTCGGCGGCGGTGCTGCCCGATGCGCGGGGCGCGCCGTGCGCCGCCGGGCACACCGTCCCCGGGTGCTCACCCACGGGCGCGCCCGTCCCGGCGACGAGGGCATCGGACCGCCGGCGCACCGGGCCGGAGCGCGCCCGGGGCGTCCGGCCGTGGCGGGCGGTGTCCCGGGCCGCCTGTGCGACATCGATGTCGACCGGTGCGCCGGGCATGAGGCCGCCCGGTCGGGACGCGTTGCCCGGCTGGAGCACGGAGTGCGCCCGCCGCGGCAGTCGCGGGTGGCTGCTCTCGGTCATGCGGTGCCTCCGTGCGGGGTTGTGCACGCGGCGGTTGCGTACGGAACGCGCCACGACTGGTTCAGACCACTGGGATATTGGACTGGACCAATGGGCCCTGTCAAGGAATGCCCTTTCGGTGCGTCGCCCCGATTTCCTTGAGATCAGGCTGTGTTGGATGCGAACTGCCCGGTCAGGGCCCCGGACGCGTCAGTGTCGCGGTGAACTTGTACCGCGAACCCCGGTACACCGAGCGGACCCACTCGACCGGCGTTCCCGTCTCGTCCCGCGAGTGGCGGGACAGCAGCAGCATCGGCAGGCCCACGTCCGTGGCGAGCAGCCCCGCCTCCCGCGGTGTCGCCGGAGAGGTCTCGATGGTCTCCTCGGCCTCCGTCGGCCGCACGCCGTACACCTCGGCGAGCGCGGTGTAGAGCGAGGTGTGGCGGGTCAGGTTGCGGCGCAGGCGGGGAAAGCGCCGGTCGGACAGATGGGTCGTCTCGATCGCCATGGGTTCCCCGCCGGCCAGCCGCAGCCGCTCGATGCGCAGCACCCTGTCCTCCGGTTCCACCTCCAGCAGGGCCGCCAGGTCCGCGTCGGCGGCGATGTAGCCGATGTCCAGTACCTGTGAGGTGGGGTTGAGCCCCTGCGCCCGCATGTCCTCGGTGTACGAGGTCAGCTGGAGCGTCCGGTAGACCTTCGGGCGGGCGACGAACGTGCCCTTGCCCTGGATCCGGTCGAGCCGGCCCTCGCCTACCAGCTCCTGCAGGGCCTTGCGGATCGTGGTGCGGGAGGTGCGGAACTCGACGGCGAGCAGGCGCTCGGCCGGCATCGGGGCGCCCGGGGCGCGCTCGTCGGTCATCTGCAGTAACCGCTGCTTGATGCGGTAGTACTTCGGTACGCGCCCGATACGACCCGGCGCCCCCGTGTCGGCCTGGGTGCTGCTGACGTCCGTGCTCAAGACCTGCCTCCGGCTGCGGTGTCCGGCGCGCGGACGGCAGGTGCCGACCGCGGTGCACGTCGGCGGACGGCCGGGTTCGGCGCCGCACGCTCGGCGATCCCGTTATAACGGTGCGTTCTCGCTTTGGTCTAGTCCAAGCGTCAACCCGTCCCTGTTTGGGTGGAGTTCCGCGCCCCGTCAGAGGTGTCCGAGCCGTTATCCAGGCGTGAGTCCACGACCCTTGACAGGGCCATAGGTCTAGGCCAAGCTCCCCTTGCTGGTCTAAACCATTTAGAGGAAGCCGGGTCCCAGCCCGCCGAGCTGTTGCGCCGCTGTGGGGGTCACCGCCGAGGGCGTGGGTGTGCAAGGCATTCCTGAGGAGGGGTGGCGCGTGAAGCGCAAGCTGATAGCCGCGATCGGGGTCGCGGGCATGCTGTTCTCCGTCGCGGCGTGCGGCGGCGACGACGGCGACGACGGCAAGAAGGCCGGCGCGGACGGTTACGCCGGCGAGACGCTCACCGTGTGGGTGATGGACGGCTCGTCGCCCGACGACTGGCAGGCGGACCTCGCCAAGGAGTTCGAGGCGAAGACCAAGGCGAAGGTCAAGTTCGAGGTCCAGCAGTGGAACGGCATCCAGCAGAAGCTGACCACCGCCCTGTCCGAGGAGAACCCGCCCGACGTCATCGAGGTCGGCAACACCCAGACTCCGGCCTACGCCAAGACCGGCGGCCTCGCCGACCTCGCCGACCTCAAGTCCGAGATCGGCGGCGAGTGGACCGAGTCCCTCAACGAGTCGTCCGTCTTCGAGGGCAAGCAGTACGCGGCACCGTGGTTCTTCGCCAACCGCGTCGTCCTCTACAACAAGAAGGTCTGGGCGGACGCCGGCCTCAAGGACACCCCCAAGACCCGCGACGAGTTCTACGACGCCCTCAAGACCATCGGTGAGAAGACCGACGCCGAGCCGATCTACCTGCCCGGCCAGAACTGGTACCACTTCGTCGGCCTGGTGATCGGCGAGGGCGGCGAACTGGTCAAGAAGGACGGCGACAAGTACGTCTCCAACCTCGACGACCCGAAGGTCGCCGCCGCCACGGAGACGTACAAGAAGTTCCAGGCCCTGTCGAAGGCGCCCAAGGACAAGGACGAGGCCACCCCGCAGCAGGGCGAGGTCTTCGCCAAGGGCAGGACCGGCGCGTTCATCGGCATGGGCTGGGAAGCCGGCATCGCGATCAAGGCCAACCCGGACATCGAGAAGGAGATCGGCTACTTCACCATCCCCGGTGCCACGGCCGACAAGCCCGAGGGTGTCTTCCTCGGCGGCTCCAACCTCGCCGTCGCCGCGGGCAGCCAGAAGCAGGACCTCGCCAAGGAGTTCCTGAAGATCGTCCTCTCCGACAAGTTCGAGGGCGCGCTCGCCAAGGCCAACGGCGTCATCCCCAACAAGGAGTCGCTGCAGAGCAACCTCAAGGGCAACGCCCCCGCCGAGGCCGCCGCGCCGGCCGCCGCCGTCGGCGGCACCACGCCGCTGATCCCCGAGTGGGCCGCCGTCGAGAACGCGCCCAACCCGATCAAGACGTACCTGACCGCCGTCCTGAACGGCAAGTCCCCGGCCGAGGCCGCCGAGCAGGTCGAGGGCGAGTTCAACAAGCGCCTGGCGCAGCAGCAGTAACAGCGCACGCGCTCCGACCGGAGCGGGGGCCGACCGACGCGACGGCCCCCGCCCCGCGTTGAGCACGCCGAGAAGAGAGATCGCGAGCATGACCGTGCAGACCGAACGGCCGCCCTCCGGCCCGGCGGACGTCCGCAAGACGGACGACGGGGGACCCGGCAGGCCCACACCGCGAGCCGCGTCGCGCGCCGGCGCGCTCGCCCCGTACCTGTTGCTGCTGCCCGCCGTCGCGGCCACCGTGCTGCTGCTCGGCTGGCCGCTGTTCAAGGACGTACTGCTGTCGTTCCAGAACCTCAACATGGCGCAGCTGATCCAGCACGTCACCGAGTGGAACGGCGTCGAGAACTACAAGGAGGTCCTCACCGGCGAGGACTTCTGGCGGGTCACCGTCCGCTCCATCCTGTTCACGGCGGTCAACGTCGCCCTGACCATGGTCCTGGGCGCGCTGACCGGTCTCCTGCTCGCCCGCCTCGGCAAGCGGATGCGGCTCACCCTGCTGATCGGCCTGGTGCTGGCCTGGGCCATGCCCGTGGTGGCCGCCACCACCGTCTACCAGTGGCTGTTCGCCCAGCGGTTCGGCGTCGTCAACTGGGTCCTGGACAAGCTCGGCTGGCACTCCATGGCCGACTACAGCTGGACCAGCAGCCAGCTGTCGACGTTCTTCGTCGTCACCCTGCTGATCGTCTGGATGTCCGTCCCGTTCGTCGCGATCAACCTCTACGCGGCGACCACCACCATCCCCGGCGAACTGTACGAGGCCGCCGCCCTCGACGGCGCCGGCGCCTGGCGGAGCTTCACCACGGTCACCCTGCCGTTCCTGCGGCCGTTCCTCTACGCCACGACGTTCCTGGAGATCATCTGGATCTTCAAGGCGTTCGTCCAGGTCTTCACCTTCAACGGCGGCGGCCCCGACCGGCTCACCGAGATCCTGCCCGTCTACGCCTACGTCGAGGGAGTCGGCAACCAGCACTACGGCATGGGCGCGGCGATCGCCGTACTGACCATTCTGATCATGCTCGGTCTGACCGCCTACTACCTCAGGATCGTGCTCAAGCAAGAGGAGGACGAGCTGTGAAGCGCTCGCTCTTCGGCCGCCTGTGGCCCAACGTCACGGCCGTCGTCCTGTTCATCGTCTGCGTCTTCCCCGTGTACTGGATGTTCTCCACGGCGTTCAAGCCGACCGGCGACATCATCTCGGAGACCCCCGTCTGGTTCCCGACGAACGTCACGTTCGAGCACTTCAGGACCGCGACCGACGCCGAGCACTTCTGGACGTACGTCCGCAACTCGCTGACCGTCACCGGCCTGGCCGTCGTCTTCTCGCTGGTCATCGCGCTGGCCGGCTCCTTCGCCCTGGCGCGCATGCGGTTCAGGGGCCGGCGCGGCTTCGTCATCGGCTTCATGCTGGCCCAGATGGCGCCCTGGGAGGTCATGGTCATCGCGATCTACATGATCGTGCGGGACGCCTCGATGCTGAACAGCCTGGTGCCGCTCACGGCCTTCTACATGATGATGATCCTCCCCTTCACCATCCTGACGCTGCGCGGCTTCGTCGCCGCCGTGCCGAAGGAGCTGGAGGAGTCGGCGATGGTCGACGGCTGCACCCGCGCCCAGGCGTTCCGCCGGGTCATCCTGCCGCTGCTCGCGCCGGGCCTGATGTCCACCTCCATGTTCGGCTTCATCACCGCGTGGAACGAGTTCCCCCTCGTCCTGGTGCTCAGCAAGGAATCCGGGGGCGCGCAGACCCTGCCGCTGTGGCTGTCCAGCTTCCAGACCCAGTTCGGCGACGACTGGGGCGCGACCATGGCCGCCTCCTCCCTGTTCGCCGTCCCGATCCTGATCCTCTTCGTCTTCCTGCAGCGCAGGGCCGTCAGCGGCCTCACCGCGGGCGCCGTGAAGGGATAACGCCACCCGATGACGACATTCACCACCGGCACCGACACCCTCACCCGGGACGCGCTCGCCGTACTGCAGCCGGGCTTCGCCGGCACCACCGCGCCCGACTGGATCCGCCGCCGCCTGTCCGAGGGCCTCGCCTCCGTCGCCCTCTTCGGCCGCAACGTCACCACCGCCGAGCAGGTCACCGCCCTCACCGCGCAACTGCGGGCCGAGCGGGACGACCTGCTGGTCGCCATCGACGAGGAGAGCGGCGACGTCACCCGCCTGGAGGTCCGCACCGGCTCCTCCTTCCCCGGCAACCACGCCCTCGGTGCCGTCGACGACACCGGCCTGACCCGCGGCGTCGCCCGCGAGCTGGGCCGCCGGCTCGCCGAGTGCGGGGTCAACTTCAACTGGGCGCCGTCCGCCGACGTCAACGCCAACCCCGACAACCCGGTGATCGGCGTGCGCTCCTTCGGCGGCGACACCGCCCTGGTCGCCCGGCACACCGCCGCCTACGTCGAGGGCCTGCAGTCCACCGGTGTCGCCGCCTGCACCAAGCACTTCCCCGGCCACGGCGACACCAGCGTCGACTCCCACCACGCGATCCCGCACATCGACCTCGACGCCACCACGCTGCACGAGCGGGAACTCCAGCCGTTCCGGGCGGCGATCGAGGCCGGCACCCGCGCCGTCATGAGCGCCCACATCCGGGTGCCGGTCCTCGACCCGGACCGCCCGGCCACCCTCTCCCGGCGCATCCTCACCGACCTGCTGCGCGGCGAACTCGGCTACCAGGGCCTGATCGTCACCGACGGCATGGAGATGCGGGCCATCTCCGGCACGTACGGGCTCGAACACGGGGTCGTCCTCGCCATCGCCGCCGGCGCCGACGCGATCTGCGTGGGCGGCGGGCTGTGCGACGAGGGCACGGTGCGGAGCCTGCGGGACGCGCTGGTGGGCGCCGTGCGCTCCGGCGAACTCCCGGAGGAGCGGCTCGCCGACGCCGCCGCCCGGGTGCGCGCCCTGGCCGACTGGACCGCGGGCGTACGGCGTTCCCCGGCCGCGGCCGTCGCACCCGAGCCGGAGATCGGCCTCACGGCGGCCCGCCGCGCGGTCACCGTCACCCGCGCGGGCGGCTCGGCGCCGGTCACCGGGCCGGTGTACGTGGCCACCTTCAATCCGGCCCCGAACATCGCCGTGGGCGACGAGACGCCGTGGGGCGTCGGCGCGGAGCTGGAACGGCGGCTGCCCGGCACCACCACCGGCGGCTTCACCGGCCCCGACGCCGGCGAGCGGGCGCTGAGGGCGGCGGCCGGCCGGCGCGTCGTCGCCGTGGTCCGCGACGAGCACCGGCACCCGTGGATGCGCACGGCCCTGGACACCCTGCTCGCCGCCGACCCGTCCACCGTGGTCGTGGAGATGGGTGTACCGCAGTCGCCGCCGCGCGGCGCCCCGCACATCGCCACCCACGGCGCCGCCCGCGTCTGCGGTGTGGCGGCGGCGGAGGCGGTAGTGGCGGGCTGAGCCGCCGTCACCGGAAGATCTACGGGTATATCTTCTGCCCCTCGGCGAGCATGGCGACGAACTTCTCGATCCGGGCCGCCCGGGTCGCCGGCCGCTTGGCCTCCTCGATCCGGTGGAGGACCGCGTAGCGGTTGCGGCTGTCGAGGGTGCCGAAGAAGTCACCGGCCCCGGGTGCCGCGTCCAGCGCCGCCCGCAGGTCGTCGGGGACGGTCGCCGTGCTCTGGCTCGCGTACGCGGCCTCCCAGCGGCCGTCCGCCCGCGCCCGCTCCACCTCGCGCAGCCCGGACGGCCGCATACGCCCCTGCTCGATGAGAGCGAGGGCCTTCTGCCGGTTGACCGCCGACCACCGGCTGCGCGCCCGGCGCGGAGTGAACCGCTGGATCCAGTGGGTGTCGTCCAGCCCCTTCTTGTGCCCGTCGATCCACCCGTAGCACAGCGCCGACTCCAGCGCGGTCGCGTAGTCGACCCCGATGATCCCGGACCCCTTCTTCGGAATCCTCAGCCAGACCCCGTCGACGTCCCCCTGATGCTCCTCCAGCCACGCCTCCCAGTCCTCTTGCGTCCCGAAGGAGACGACGGGCCCCACCACACCATCCGCTGTACCGGTCATGCGCCCATGCAACCGGCCCGGACGGTTCGGGTCAACGCGGTCGCGCGGTCCGGCAGCCGGGCGGCCCGGCCCCGGCGGGGGAGAGGCGCCGACGGCGCGCCGCACACCCCGCAGGCGCCCGGGCGGGCGTCACGCTGCGCGGCCCCCGCGATGGCGGAGCGTGTCGTTATTGGGCCGAACGGGTGACCATGAGTAAGAATTGCCCGATGCAGACAGCCAGTGCGACAGGGGACGGAGCATGCCGGTGAACAGCCACGACGTCACCGACGAACAGTGGGAGGGGCTCGCCCAGGTCGTTCCGCTGCGGGGCCGCGACGCGTGGCCGTCCGCGGTGGGCCATCGCGCCCTGCCCGAGGCCGCGACGGAGGCCCGCCGACGCTTCGTCGTCCTGCGGGTGAACGTGTTCGCGGACGCCCGCGACGTCGCCGAGACACTGATGTCCGGGATACCGGTCCTGCTCGACCTGACCGGCGCGGAGACCGAGACCGCCAAACGAGTCCTGGACTTCAGTACGGGCGTCGTCTTCGGCCTGGCCAGCGGCATGCACCGGGTCGACCGCAACGTCTTCCTCCTGACGCCGGCCGGCACGGAGGTCACGGGGCTGATGGAGGGAGTGGGGGTGCCGGGGGTGTGAGCGGCGCGGGCACCCGCTCGCCCGATCGTGGGAAGGCCCGTCCAGCGGAACGGTTCGCCCCGCACCGGACCCCTTAGCGTCCCGCACATGACCCCACCTTCCCCGCCCCGCCGGGGCGTGAGCACGTCGCCCCCGTCTTCGGGCCCGGCCGCACCGGACCTGCCGGCCGCGCGGCCCGCCGGAGCCGGCGACCGCCCGCGGTCCCTGACGGACGGACGGGCCGGCGGCACCGTGGGCCGTCCCGACCGGCCGCGCGTCACCGAACTGCTGCTGTCCGCCTTCGCCGGGCATCGCGCCGTGGCGCTCCCGTTCGGGGCGCTCACCCTGCTCGCCGGGCCCAGCGGGAGCGGCAAGACCAGTGCGCTGCGGGCGTACGAGGCGCTCGCCCGGCTCGGCGGCGGGGCCGGGCTGGGGGAGGCGTTCCCGGAGCCCGGCGCCTGCGTGCCGGAGCGGGCCCGCGCCGACGCCCAGCACCGCCGCGGCTTCCGCATCGGCTGTACGGCCGACGGCCCGGAGGGGCCGGTCCGGCTGGAGGTCGCCGTGCAGGCCGAACCCGGGCTGCGGATCGTGGGGGAGCGGCTGACGGCGGGCGGGGTGGTCCTCCTGGAGACCGCCCTGCGCGATCCCGGCCGGCGCACCGTACAGGCCGCCTGGCACACGGCCGGGGCGGCCCCGGTGACCCGCGCCCCGCTGCCGGACGACCGGCTCGGCACCGCGCTGCTGCCGCTGCGCGTCGCCGGCAAGACCCCCGGGCAGCGCAGGGTGCTCGCCGCCGCCGAGCAGATGGTGGTCGCCCTGCGGTCCGTCTTCCCCTGCGACCCCCGCCCCGAGCGGATGCGGGACCCCGTCCCGGCCGGCACCGGGCGGCTGCTCGGCGGCTGCGACAACCTCGCCGACGTCCTGTGGCGCACCCGCGCCGAGTGCGGACGCCGGCACGCCCTCCTCGTGGACGCGGTGCGCGCCGGATGCGCGGGGCCGGTCACCGGCCTGCTCGCCGAGCCGTACGACGCCGGCCGCCTGGTCCGCGCCCTCCTCGACCGGGGTGACGGCACCCGTACCGAACTGCGCCGCCTCGGCGACGGCGAGCTGCGGTACACCGCGCTCGCCCTGGTGCTGCTCACCGGGCCCGGTGTGCTGGAGGTCGACGCGCCCGGCGAGGTCCCGGCCGCGCTCCAGACCCTCACGGTCCTCGCCGACGGCCTGGACCGGGCACTGGATCCGGGGCAGCGGGGCGAACTGCTGCGCCTGGCGGCGCGGATGTGCGAGCGCGGGCACATCCGGCTGGTCGGGGCGGTGAGCGACGCCTCCTGGGCGGCGGGGGTGAGCGGGGTGACGGTGGTACACCTGGACCGTGACTGATCCGTACGACGCCGAGCGTTCCCGCGAGCCCCAGGACCTCGCGGGACTCCAGCACCGACTCGCCCGGTTCGCCGCCGCGCGGAACTGGCAGCCGTACCACACCCCGAAGAACCTCGTCGCCGCGCTCAGCGTGGAGGCGTCCGAACTCCTGGAAATCTTCCAGTGGCTGACGCCCGAGGAGTCCGTCCGCGTCATGGACGACCCGGACACCGCGCACCGTGTGAGCGACGAGGTCGCCGACGTCCTCGCCTATCTCCTCCAGCTGTGCGAGGTGCTCGGCGTCGACCCGCTGGCCGCGCTGGCCGCGAAGATCGACCGCAACGAGCGCAGATTTCCGGTGGGGGAGCCACCCCACGGGTGAGGAGCCATCAACTCCGTATTCACTCTCCGTATGCGAAAAGTGAACCCTGTACGAATCGTTGTCCGCAGATTTCGGTCTTCCTCTGGCTTTTTGTCTCACACGCCCTCACTCTGGGTAGTGAACAAGGGAGTTCAACGGATGCGGACGCGTGGGCAGCGCGTCGGACAGACGGGGGCAGCGCATGGACGCTGTGCGGCTCATCGTGACGAGCAGGCGGGCGCTGGCCGCGGGCGGCGGCGGACGGGAGCTGCTGACCGAGGTCTGGCAGGCGCAGGCCCTGGCGCAGGCGATAGGGAGCCGCCTCGCCGTCGCCGGCCCGCCCGAACTGCGGGGCGAGGCACTGGGGCTGACCGAGCTGGCGAGCCGTGGCTGCGGAGTGCTGGGCACCCCGGAGCTCGGCCCGGGCGAACTGCGCGCGGCCCGGCTCACCGAGCTGGGGGAGCCCCGCCCGGTCCTGATGCACCTCGGCGGTCTGCTCGGCGAGGTCGGCATCGCCCTGGTGGGGCTCGCCTGCTCCGCGGACGACGAGGCGACGTACTGGCAGTGCATGGAGGCCATCGACGCGGCGGACGAGTCCCGCGACCGCGTCCTGGAGATGCTCCGCAAACTGGCGGACCGCGACGAACGCCTGCCGGAGCGGGAGGCGGGCTGACACCGCGCGCCCCGCACCGCCGGCCCCGCCCGGTTCACCCGGTCGTGGACGGGGCGCCCCGGACCGTCGCGCGGCGTCCCGCCGCGGACCGTGCAGGATGGAGCCATGGATCTTCGCATCTTCACCGAGCCCCAGCAGGGGGCCACCTACGACACCCTCCTCGCCGTCGCCAAGGCCACCGAGGACCTCGGCTTCGACGCCTTCTTCCGCTCCGACCACTACCTCAGCATGGGCTCCGGGGACGGCCTGCCCGGACCCACCGACGCCTGGATCACCCTCGCCGGCCTCGCCCGCGAGACCAAGCGCATCCGGCTCGGCACCCTGATGACCGCCGGCACCTTCCGCCTCCCCGGCGTGCTCGCCATCCAGGTCGCCCAGGTCGACCAGATGTCCGGCGGCCGCATCGAACTCGGCCTGGGCGCGGGCTGGTTCGAGGAGGAACACAAGGCGTACGGCATCCCCTTCCCCAAGGAGAAGATCGCCCGCCTCGAGGAGCAGCTGGAGATCGTCACCGGCCTGTGGGCCACCGGGACGGGCCAGACCTTCGACTACCACGGCACGTACTACGACCTCACCCAGTCCCCCGCGCTCCCCAAGCCGGCCCAGGCCAGGGTGCCGGTCCTCATCGGCGGCCACGGCGCGACCCGCACGCCCCGCCTGGCCGCCCGGTTCGCCGACGAGTTCAACATGCCCTTCGCCTCGATCGAGGACACCGCGACGCAGTTCGGCCGGGTCCGCGACGCCGCCCGGGCGGCCGGCCGCGACCCGGGCGACCTCGTCTACTCCAACGCCCTCGTCGTCTGCGTCGGCAAGGACGACCAGGAGGTCGCCCGCCGCGCCGCCGCGATCGGCCGCGAGGTCGACGAACTCAAGGCCAACGGCCTCGCGGGCTCCCCGGCCGAGGTCGTCGACAAGATCGGCCGCTACGCCGGGACCGGCTCGAGCCGCATCTACCTCCAGGTCCTCGACCTGCACGACCTCGACCACCTGGAACTGATCTCCGCCCAGGTCCAGTCCCAGCTGTCGTAGCCACGAGCACCGCACCACCCGGGGCCGTCCGCACGGAACGGACGGCCCCGCCGCATGCGCCGGTAAATTCCCGGGGCGTCCCCGACGGTTCCCGGTACGTTGGCACCACACGCCCGAATCCGGCGTGTACCCCCAGCTCAGAAGGCGTTTCGAGGTGTAACCACCGTGTTCCTGACGATCAGTACCACCGGCTCCGCAGAGCGCCCCGCGACCGACCTCGGTTTCCTGCTGCACAAGCATCCCGAGAAGGCGCAGGCGTTCTCCACGTCCCACGGCACGGCCCACGTCCTCTACCCCGAGGCGGACGCCGAGCGCTGCACGGCGGCGCTGCTGCTGGAGGTGGACGCGGTGGCACTGGTCCGGCGCGGCAAGGGCAGGGGCCGCGGCGGCGCCCCCGACGCGGCCCTCGCGCAGTACGTCAACGACCGCCCGTACGCGGCGTCCTCCCTGCTCGCCGTCGCGCTGAGCGCCGTCTTCTCCAGCGCGCTGCGCGGCGTGTGCGCCGCCCGCCCGGAACTCCCCGCGCAGCCGCGCCCCCTGCGCGTCGAGGTACCCGCGCTGCCCGCCCGCGGCGGCCCCGAACTCGTCCGCCGGCTCTTCGCGCCGCTCGGCTGGACGGTCACCGCCGAGCCCGTGGCCCTGGACGCCGAGTTCCCCGAGTGGGGCGACTCGCGGTACGTGCGCCTGGTCCTGGAGGCGGAGACGCTCACCCTCGCCGAGACCCTGCGCCACCTCTACGTGCTGCTCCCCGTCCTCGACGACGCCAAGCACTACTGGGTCGCCTCCGACGAGGTCGACAAGCTGCTGCGCGCCGGTGAGGGCTGGCTGCCCGCGCACCCGGAACAGAAGCTGATCACCAGCCGCTACCTCTCCCGCCGCTGGTCGCTGACCCGGCAGGCCATGGAACGCCTCGAGCTGGTCCGGCTGGCCGAGGCCGACGACAGCGACGTCGAGGAGATCGACAACGCCGTGGAAGCGGAGACCGAGTCCGAGGAGAAGCCGACCCCGCTCGCCGTGCGGCGGCGGGAGGCGATCCTCGCCGCGCTCCGCGCCTGTGGCGCCGCCCGGGTGCTCGACCTCGGCTGCGGCCAGGGCCAGCTCCTCCAGGCACTGCTCAAGGACCCGTCCTTCACCGGGATCGTCGGCGTCGACGTGTCGATGCGGGCGCTCACCATCGCCTCCCGGCGGCTGAAGCTGGACCGCATGGGGGAACGGCAGGCGGCGCGCGTCCAGCTCTTCCAGGGCTCGCTGGCGTACACCGACAAGCGGCTGGAGGGCTACGACGCCGCCGTGCTCAGCGAGGTGATCGAGCACCTCGACCTGCCCCGGCTGCCCGCCCTGGAGTACGCGGTGTTCGGTGCCGCCCGCCCCCGCACGGTCCTCGTGACCACCCCCAACGTCGAGTACAACGTGCGCTGGGAGACCCTCCCGGCCAGCCACGTCCGGCACGGCGACCACCGCTTCGAATGGACCCGCGGGGAGTTCCGCGCCTGGGCGGCCGAGGTGGCCGGACGGCACGGCTACACCGTGGAGTTCGTGCCCGTGGGACCGGACGACCCCGAGGTCGGGCCGCCCACCCAGATGGCCGTGTTCACGGCCGGGACCGTGCAGGAGGCGAAGGCCGCATGACCACCGCCGAGAACCCGCGGCCGCGGGGCCGCACCCTGCCCGTCACCGACCTCTCCCTCGTGGTGCTCGTCGGCGCCTCCGGGTCGGGCAAGTCCACCTTCGCCCGCCGCCACTTCAAGCCCACCGAGGTCGTCTCCTCCGACTTCTGCCGAGGCCTGGTCGCCGACGACGAGAACGACCAGAGCGCGAGCCGGGACGCCTTCGACGTCCTGCACTACATCGCCGGCAAACGGCTGGCGGCCGGCCGCCGCACCGTCGTCGACGCGACCAACGTGCAGCAGGACGGCCGGCGGCAGCTGATCGAGCTGGCCAGGAAGTACGACGTCCTGCCGATCGCCATCGTCCTCGACGTGCCCGAGCAGGTGTGCGCCGAGCGCAACGCGGCCCGCACCGACCGCGCCGACATGCCCCGCCGGGTCATCCAGCGCCACATCCGCGAACTCCGCCGCTCCCTGCGCCACCTGGAGCGCGAGGGCTTCCGCAAGGTGCACGTGCTGCGCGGCGTGGAGGAGATCGAGCACGCCGGCGTCGTCACCGAGAAGCGGTTCAACGACCTCACCCACCTCACCGGCCCCTTCGACATCATCGGCGACATCCACGGCTGCGCGGCCGAACTGGAGGCGCTGCTCGGCAAGCTGGGTTACGTCGACGGCGCCCACCCCGACGGCCGTACGGCCGTCTTCGTCGGCGACCTCGTCGACCGCGGCCCGGACAGCCCCGCCGTCCTGCGCCGCGTGATGGCCATGGTGAAGGCGGGCAGCGCGCTGTGCGTGCCGGGCAACCACGAGAACAAGTTCGGCCGCTACCTCAAGGGCCGCAAGGTGCAGCACACCCACGGGCTCGCCGAGACCATCGAGCAGATGGACGGGCAGAGCGAGGAGTTCCGCGCCGAGGTACGGGAGTTCATCGACGGGCTGGTCAGCCACTACGTCCTCGACGGCGGCCGGCTGGTGGTCTGCCACGCCGGTCTGCCGGAGAAGTACCACGGCCGCACCTCCGGCCGGGTCCGCAGCCACGCCCTCTACGGCGACACCACCGGCGAGACCGACGAGTTCGGCCTGCCCGTGCGCTATCCGTGGGCGGAGGACTACCGGGGCCGGGCCGCCGTCGTCTACGGCCACACCCCCGTCCCGGAGGCGACCTGGCTCAACAACACCATCTGCCTGGACACCGGCGCCGTCTTCGGCGGCAAGCTCACCGCGCTGCGCTGGCCGGAGCGGGAACTGGTCGACGTACCGGCCGAGCGGGTCTGGTACGAGCCGGCCCGCCCGCTGCGCACCGAGGCCCCCGGCGGCCACGACGGCCGTCCGCTGGACCTGGCGGACGTGCGGGGCCGCCGCGTGGTCGAGACCCGGCACCACGGCCGGATATCCATCCGTGAGGAGAACGCCGCCGCGGCCCTGGAGGTCATGAGCCGCTTCGCGGTCGACCCGCGCCTGCTGCCGTACCTCCCGCCGACCATGGCGCCCGCCGCCACCTCCCACCTCGACGGCTGTCTGGAGCACCCGGTCGAGGCGTTCGCCCAGTACGAGCGGGACGGCGTCGCCCGGGTCGTGTGCGAGGAGAAGCACATGGGCTCCCGCGCGGTCGCCCTGGTCTGCCGCGACGCCGACGTGGCCGCCAAGCGCTTCGGCGTCCCGGGAGGCCCGTCCGGCTCGCTCTACACCCGCACCGGCCGTCCCTTCTTCGACGACCAGGCCGTCACGGAGGAGATCCTCGGCCGGCTGCGCACGGCCGTCACCGAAGCCGGCCTCTGGGCGGAACTGGACACCGACTGGCTGCTGCTGGACGCCGAACTGATGCCGTGGTCGCTGAAGGCGTCCGGACTGCTGCGCTCCCAGTACGCCGCCGTGGGCGCCGCCTCCGGAGCGGCCTTCCCGGGTGTCCTGGCCGCCCTGGAGAGCGCCGCGGCCCGCGGCGTGGAGGTGAAGGACCTGCTGAACCGCCAGCGTGAACGTGCCGGCTCCGCCGCGGCGTTCACCGACGCGTACCGCCGCTACTGCTGGACCACCGACGGCCTGGACGGTGTCCGCCTGGCCCCGTTCCAGATCCTCGCCGTCCAGGGCCGCAGCCTCGCCGCCCTGCCCCACGACGAGCAGCTCGCCCTCATCGACCGCATGGTCGAGCACGACACCACCGGACTGCTGCAGACCACCCGCCGCCTCTACGTCGACACCGCCGACCCCGAATCCGTACGCGCCGGAGTCGACTGGTGGCTGGAGATGACCGGACGCGGCGGCGAGGGCATGGTCGTCAAACCGGTCGGCGCCCTGGTGCGGTGGGGGTCCGCCCGCTCGGGCGAAGCCGGGAGCGGGGGAGGGAAGGACCGTTTGGTGCAGCCCGGCATCAAGTGCCGGGGCCGCGAGTACCTGCGGATCGTCTACGGTCCCGAGTACACCCGCCCGGAGAACCTGGCCCGCCTGCGCAACCGCTTCCTCGACCACAAGCGCTCCCTCGCCCTGCGCGAGTACGCCCTCGGCCTGGAGGCCCTGGACCGCCTCGCCGGGGGCGAGCCGCTGTGGCGGGTGCACGAGCCGGTCTTCGCCGTGCTGGCCCTGGAATCGGAACCGGTGGATCCGAGGCTGTAGCGGACGGACCCGCGCCACGACCCGGTCCGGACGGGGTGTCCCACGTTCCGTCCGGACCGGTGTACGCCGACCTCGTGCGCCACGGCCGGCGGAAGCGGATTTCCGGACCCCGGGATCCCGGGGGCAGGGGTGAACACGTGCCCGGCTGGTCAGGATGGAGACATGACCTACCACGTCGACTCCGAGGCCGGCCGGCTCCGCCGCGTCATCCTGCACCGGCCCGATCTCGAGCTCAAAAGGCTCACCCCCAGCAACAAGGACGCCCTGCTCTTCGACGACGTGCTCTGGGTGCGCCGGGCGCGCGCCGAGCACGACGGGTTCGCCGACGTCCTGCGCGACCGCGGCGTCACCGTCCACCTCTTCGGTGACCTGCTCTCCGAGACGCTGGCCCTCCCGGCGGCCCGCGCGCTCGTCCTGGACCGCGTCTTCGACGAGAAGGAGTACGGCCCGCTGGCCACCGACCACCTCCGCGCCGCGTTCGAGACCCTTCCGGCGCCCGAGCTGGCCGAGGTGCTGGTCGGCGGGATGACCAAGCGGGAGTTCCTGGAGGCCCACCCGGAGCCCACCTCCGTGCGCTTCCACGCCATGGAGCTCGACGACTTCCTGCTCGGCCCGCTGCCCAACCACCTCTTCACCCGCGACACCTCCGCCTGGATCTACGACGGTGTCGCCATCAACGCGATGCGCTGGCCGGCCCGGCAGCGCGAGACCGTGCACTTCGAGGCGATCTACCGGCACCACCCGCTGTTCCGCGCGGAGCCCTTCCACGTCTGGTCCCAGGGGCAGGCCGACTACCCGTCCACCATCGAGGGCGGGGACGTGCTGGTCATCGGCAACGGCGCGGTGCTGATCGGGATGAGCGAGCGGACCACCCCGCAGGCGGTGGAGATGCTCGCGCACAAGCTGTTCGCGGCGGGCTCCGCCGAGACCATCGTCGCGCTCGACATGCCGAAGCGGCGCGCCTTCATGCATCTCGACACCGTGATGACCATGGTCGACGGCGACACCTTCACCCAGTACGCGGGCCTCGGCATGCTCCGGTCGTACACCATCGAGCCGGGTGTGGGGGACAAGGAGCTGAAGGTCACCGACCATCCGCCGGAGCACATGCACCGCGCGATCGCCGCCGCGCTGGGGCTCAGCGAGATCCGGGTGCTGACCGCCACCCAGGACGTCCACGCGGCCGAGCGCGAGCAGTGGGACGACGGCTGCAACGTCCTGGCCGTCGAGCCGGGCGTCGTCGTCGCCTACGAGCGGAACGCCACCACCAACACGCACCTGCGCAAGCAGGGCATCGAGGTGATAGAGATCCCCGGCAGCGAGCTGGGCCGGGGCAGGGGCGGGCCGCGCTGCATGAGTTGTCCCGTCCAGCGGGACGCGGTGTAAAGCACCGTATAGAAATACAAAACTTCGTATATACTTCCAAGGGTTCGTGTCCCCCATCCCTGGAGCACCCCATGGCGACTGTCCCGACCGCCCTCGCCGGCCGCCACTTCCTCAAGGAGCTGGACTTCACCGCGCAGGAGTTCCGCGGCCTGCTGGAGCTGGCCGCCGAACTGAAGGCCGCCAAGCGGGCGGGGACCGAGCGCCGGTACCTGCGGGGCAGGAACATCGCGCTGATCTTCGAGAAGACCTCGACGCGTACGCGCTGCGCGTTCGAGGTGGCGGCCGCCGACCAGGGCGCCTCGACGACGTACCTAGATCCCTCCGGCTCGCAGATCGGCCACAAGGAGTCCGTGAAGGACACCGCGCGGGTGCTGGGCCGGATGTACGACGGGATCGAGTACCGGGGGGACAGCCAGGCCAAGGTGGAGGAGCTCGCGGCGTACGCGGGGGTGCCGGTCTTCAACGGTCTCACCGACGACTGGCACCCCACCCAGATGCTCGCCGACGTGCTCACCATGACCGAGCACAGCCCCAAGCCGCTCACCGGCATCGCCTTCGCCTACCTCGGCGACGCCCGCTTCAACATGGGCAACTCCTACCTCGTCACCGCGGCCCTGCTGGGCATGGACGTGCGTATCGTCGCCCCGAAGACCTACTGGCCCGCCCAGGAGATCGTCGACCGGGCGCGGGAGCTGGCCGTGTCGAGCGGGGCGCGCGTCACGCTCACCGAGGACGTCGCCGAGGGCGTCGCGGGCGCGGACTTCGTCGCCACGGACGTCTGGGTCTCCATGGGGGAGCCCAAGGAGGTCTGGGACGAGCGGATCAAGGCCCTCGCCCCGTACGCGGTGACCATGGACGTCCTGCGCGCCACCGGCAACCCGGATGTCAGGTTCCTGCACTGCCTGCCGGCCTTCCACGACCTCGGCACCGAGGTCGGCCGGGACGTCTTCGAGACCCACGGCCTCACCTCCCTGGAGGTGACCGACGAGGTCTTCGAGTCGGCGCACTCGGTCGTCTTCGACGAGGCGGAGAACCGTATGCACACGATCAAGGCCGTCCTGGTCGCGACCCTCGCCTGAGCGCCCGCGTCCTGCTCAGACCGGGCGCCGCCGGCCCGGCAGCCGGAACCACACCGCCTTGCCGGACTCGGTGGGGCGGTGGCCGCAGGACGAGCTCAGGGTGCGGATCAGCAGCAGCCCCCGTCCGTGCTCCTGCCAGGGGTCGGGCACGCCGCGGGCCGGACGGGTGAGATCGCCGGGCGGCTCCGGGTCGGCGTCGTGCACCTCGACCTGGCAGCCGGTCGGCAGCAGCCGCACCACCAGCTCTATCGGGGTGCTCCCGGAGGTGTGTTCCACGGCGTTGGCCACCAGTTCCGCCGTCAGCAGCTCCGCCGTGTCGCAGTCGGCGGTGTGCTCCCGCTCGGCCAGCGCCGTGCGGACCAGCGCACGGGCCACGGGCACCGCCGCGGTGGTGTGCGGCAGCGCGACGCGCCAGGAGGTGGAGGCGGCGGGGGGTTCGTGCACAGCGGGTCCGTTCATGGAGCGGGTGCTCCTGCTTTCGGCTGCCCATGGTACGGCGCACCCGGTGCGGCCCTTCGAGGGGGCGGGCCCCGAAGCCCGGGCCGCCCCGCGCCCGGGGCGGCGCCCCCCCCGCCCCGCGGGGGGCCCCCCCCCAGGCCCCCCCCCCCCC
>NZ_JBHYVC010000019.1:0-117337 GCF_042749965.1 Streptomyces sp. NPDC059454
GCCCGCGGGCCGTGACCGGCCTGGCGCCGGACCACGCGTCGCAGCGCTCCGGATACCCGGCGAACCGGCGCAGGTCCTCCTCCGGCCGGTCCGCGAGGCGTTCTCCGGAGGCCGCGCGGCGGCTCCCGGTCGCCCGGGCCGGGCCGCACCGGCCGGCCGCCGTCAGCCGCACCACCCGCACCCGGTGGTCCTCCGGATCCGGGCGCCGCCCGACCGGACCGGACCGCTCAGGCGCGGCCACCCGGCGGCTCACCGTCGGCTTGCCGGACGCGCAGTGGGCCGCCAGGCCGGTGGCCCGGCAGCCGCCGCCCGTCTCCTTCTGCCCGAGCAGCGTCGTACGACACCGGCATCTGCCCGAGCAGCGTCGTACGAGACCGACGCCGGCTCGGGGCGCGTACGCCCGGCCGACGCGCGGGCACGGCGGGCGAGGACCGTCATCTCGTTCCGGCCGGTCTCCACGGCCTCGGACGCGTCCACCCGCGCACGCCTCCCTCCACGGTCCGGGACCCGAAAGCACCGTACAGCGGCAGTGATCGTCGGGTACTGTGGCCGTCCGGCTGCGGACCGCCCCAGCCGTAGGCCGCCGAGGAGGTGAGACCCATTACCGCTGTGTCAGGTCGGGTGCTCTCACCTCGAAGCGACGCGGAGCACCGGCAGTAGGTGACCGCGAGAGCGCCCTTCGGCTCCCGAAAGGCTCCAGGCTCTTGCCGCACATGCCGTCCCCGTCACCCTCTTCCTCCGCCGTCCCGCCGTTCCCGTCCCGTGACGCCGTCGTGGCCGCGCTCCGCGCCGCCGGCTGCGTCTTCGCCGAGGACGAGGCCGAGTTGATCCTCGCGGCCGCGCCCACCCCCCAGGACATCGCCCCGATGGTCGAGCGCCGGGCAGCCGGGCTGCCCCTCGAACTCGTCGTCGGCTGGGCCGAGTTCCACGGCCGGCGCATCACCGTGGAACCCGGTGTCTTCGTGCCCCGCCGCCGCACCGAGTTCCTCGTCGAACAGGCCCTCGCCCAGGCGCCGGACGCGTCCGTCGTCGTGGACCTGTGCTGCGGCTCCGGTGCCGTCGGCGCGGCCCTGGCCGCCGGACTCGGCGCGGTCGAACTGCACGCCGCCGACATCGATCCGGCCGCCGTGCGCTGCGCCCGCCGCAATGTCGCCCGGTTCGGCGGGCGTGTCCACACCGGTGACCTGTTCGCGGCGCTCCCCGGCGAGCTGCGGGGCCGCGTCGGCATCCTCGCGGCCAATGTGCCGTACGTGCCCAGTGACGAGATCGGCCTGCTGCCCCCGGAGGCCCGCGACCACGAGCCGCTGGTCGCGCTCGACGGTGGCGCGGACGGCCTCGACGTGCTGCGCAGGGTCGCCGCCGGGGCGCCCGGGTGGCTGGCGCCGGGCGGCTGCCTGCTGGTGGAGACCAGCAGCCGGCAGGCCCCCGCCGCCGTCGGTGCCTTCACCGCAGCCGGCCTGCGGACCCGTCTGGCCGCCTCCGACGAGCGGTACGCCCATGTCGTGATCGGTGTGAGGCCGTAGGACCGCTCAGGGGGCCGGTGCCGTCGCGCGGGCGATGAGCAGGGCCACGTCGTCGACGTTGTCGGGTTCGTGCAGCGTGCGCAGGAGCAGGTCGCAGACCTCCTCCAGGGAGTCGCCGGGGTGCTCCAGCAGGGCCAGCAGCCGGTGCAGGCGCTCGTCCAGCGGATCCCGGCGCGTCTCGACGAGACCGTCGGTGTAGAGCACCAGCAGGTCGCCCGGTTCCAGCTCGACGGTGGTCGTGGAGAAGGCGACCCCGCCCACCCCCAGCGGCACCCCGGTGGGCAGGTCGAGCAGTTCGGGGGCGTGGCCCGTCCGTACCCGGGCCGGCGGCAGATGCCCGGCGTTGGCGAGCGTGCACCGCCGCTCGCGGGGATCGTGGACGACGTAGACGCAGGTGGCGATCGCCTGGTCCAGGCCGCCGGTGATCCGGTCCAGGTGCTCCAGGAGGACGGCCGGATCGAGGCCGAGGGAGGCGAGGGTGTGGGTCGCCGTGCGCAGCCGGCCCATGGCGGCCGCCGCGGAGATGCCGCTGCCCATCACGTCCCCCACGACGAGGGCCGTCTTGCCGTCCTCCAGCGGGATCACGTCGAACCAGTCGCCGCCGACCTCGCTGGTGGCGCCCGCCGGCTGGTAGCGGGAGGCGACCTCGAGGCCGCCCGTCACGGGCGGATGGCTCGGCAGCAGACTGCGCTGCAGGGTGAGGGCGGTGTCGCGGGCGTTCTGGTACCAGCGGGCGTTGTCGATCTGCACGGCCGCGCGGGAGGCCAGCTCCCGCGCGAGCAGCAGATCGTCCTCGTCGAACGGGAGGGGGTTGCGCGTGCGGGTGAGGTCGAGGGCGCCCAGCACCTCCCCGCGCGCGATCAGCGGCACGGCCAGATACGAGTGGACTCCCGCCCGCGCCAGCTGCGCGGCCGCCTCCGGGGAACGGGCGATCCGCGCCAGGTCCTCGTCCTTCACCTGCGGCACCATCACCGGCAGCCCGGTGCGCACGCACTCGGTGATCAGCCGGTCCGGCGCGTACCGGGTCACCCGGCCCGGCGGGTCGGCCGCCGTCCGTACCTCGGCCGCCGCGTCCACCGCGCGCACCGCCAGCGCCCGGATCACCGCCGGCTCGGCGGGGCCGAGGGTGCTGCGGTGGCCCCGCACCACCGCGTCCAGCAGATCCACCGCCGCCGCGTCGGCCAGCTCCGGCACGGCCACGTCGGCCAGCTCGCCGGCCGTGCGGTCCAGGTCCAGGGTGGTGCCGATCCGGGCGGTGGCGTCGGCGATCACGGCGAGCCGGCGGCGGGCCGTCTCGGCCTCGGCGTTCGCCCGGTACTGCTCGGTGACGTCCACCACCGACACGACCACCCCCAGCACCGTGCCGAGCGCGTTCTCCAGACGGTACAGCGAGACCGACCAGGTGTGGTCCTCGTCCGGATCGGCCGGGGTACGGCCGGTCGTGGACCGGTCGACGACGGGCCGGCCGGTGTCCAGGACCCGGCGCGCGGCGGTCTCGAGCGCCTCGGCCTTCACCAGCGGCAGCACCTCTTGGACCGTGCGGCCCAGATGCTCCTCGGCCGGCATGCCGTTGATCTGCTCCAGTGCCGGATTCACCGAGACGTAGCGCAGATCGGTGTCCAGCACGGCCAGCCCGATGGGGGACTGGGCGACGATCCGGGTGGACAGGGCCACGTCCTGCTCCAGCCGGCGCGCGGTCGACCGGTCCACCGCCAGACCGAGGGCGTACACGTTCCCGCGGACGTCCAGCAGTCGCATGTTGCGGAACTCCACCAACCGGGTGTCGCCGTCCTTGCGCCGGATGGGGAAGGCCCCGGCCCAGCTCCGTCCGGTGCGCATGACGTCGGCGAAGAGTTGCACCACGAGGTCCAGATGCTGCTCGTGCACCATGATCCGGGCGGCGTACTGGCCCAGGGCCTCCCGCGCGCCGTACCCGAACAGCTCCTCGGCCTGGGGGCTCCACAGCACGATCCGCCCCTCGGCGTCCAGGACCACCGAGGCCACCCGCAGCACATCGAGCAGCCCGCTGGGACGTACCGGCCCGCGCTCGGGCCCGTCGCCGTCGGCCGGGGGTGACCCCGCTGTACTCATCGCACGCCCCGCCTTCACCGATTCCCACGACATGTCGTCACCGTGCCGACACCCCTTGTTCTACCGCGTGCGGGGCCGATTTTCCGCCGCTCCCGCCGTTCGGTTCCAGCTTCTCCCACCATCGGGGCGGGCGCCCCGCGCAGCCGTCACCGCGGCAGCGGCGCGGGTAGTGCTCTTCGCCGGGTGGTGCTTTGCTGAGTGAGCGGGCGGGGACGTCGTGGGCCACGAGAGGAGCGATCACGATGAGCAGCGAGCGACCGCACCCGGAATCCGTCTCGGTCGAGATCAGCGGATGCAGCAAGGACGACGCCCGGATCGTGTTCGACGCGCTGTGCGCGTGCTTCACGTCCGACCGGTGCTCCGACGACGTGCCGGAGGAGTTCTCCGAGACCCGCCCGACGGTGTGGCTCGGCACCTTCGACGTCGCCGACGCGCACGAGGGCGCCCGGCCCGGGGCCCGGCTGGCCGCGTCGGTCGACGCCGACGCGCACGGCGGCTACTGGGCGATCGACCGGTTCCGCACCACCTTGGGCTCCCTGTTCACGGTGCACGACCTGAGCACGGTCCCCGGCGACCAGGAGGAGGAGCTGCACGTACGCCTCGAAAGCCGGTGACGCTCCCGGCCCCGTGTGCCCTCCGTCTCTTATGCAACTAGTTGCATAAGGCGGTGCGCGTGCCTTACAACTACAGGCACGACACCGCGCACGGAGGGCCCGATGAGCCGTTACCCCCACCTGCTGACCCCCCTCGACCTGGGCTTCACCACCCTGCCCAACCGGGTCCTCATGGGCTCCATGCACGTGGGCCTGGAGGAGGCCGAGGGCGGCTTCTCCCGCATGGCCGAGTTCTACGCCGCCCGCGCCCGCGGCGGGGTCGGCCTCATCGTCACCGGCGGTATCGCCCCCAACGACGAGGGGCGGCCCTACGAGGGCGGCGCGAAGCTCACCACCGAGGCCGAGGCCGGCCAGCACCGGACCGTCACCGACGCGGTGCACCGCGAGGGCGGGCGCATCGCGATGCAGATCCTGCACTTCGGCCGGTACGCCTACCACCGGGACCTGGTCGCCCCCAGCCCCGTGCAGGCGCCGATCAGCCCCTTCCCGCCCCGCGAGCTGACCGACGCCGAGGTCGAACGCACCGTCGACGACTACGTCCGCGCCGCCCGCCTCGCCCGGCGGGCCGGCTACGACGGCGTCGAGATCATGGGCTCCGAGGGATACCTGATCAACGAGTTCATCGCCGCGCAGACCAACCACCGCACCGACCGCTGGGGCGGCTCCTACGAGAACCGCATGCGCTTCCCCGTCGAGATCGTCCGCCGGGTGCGCGAGGCGGTCGGCGAGGACTTCATCGTCGTCTACCGGCTCTCCATGCTCGACCTCGTGCCCGGCGGCTCCACCCTGGACGAGGTGATCACCCTGGCCAAGGCCGTCGAGGAGGCCGGCGCCACGATCATCAACACCGGCATCGGCTGGCACGAGGCCCGCATCCCCACCATCGCCACCTCGGTCCCGCGCGGCGCCTACACCTGGGTCACCAAGCGCCTCATGGGCGAGGTGTCGGTGCCACTGGTCACCACCAACCGCATCAACACCCCCGAACTCGCCGAGCAGTTGCTCGCCGAGGGCTGCGCGGACATGGTGTCGATGGCCCGTCCGATGCTCGCCGACCCCGACTTCGTCGCCAAGGCCGCGGCCGGCCGCTCGGAGGCGATCAACACCTGCATCGGCTGCAACCAGGCCTGCCTCGACCACACCTTCAGCGGGCAGATCACCTCCTGCCTGGTCAACCCGCGCGCCTGCCACGAGACCGAACTCGTGCTGTCCCCGACCCGCCGCCGCAAGCGCGTCGCCGTCGTCGGCGCGGGACCGGCCGGCCTCGCCTGCGCGGTGAGCGCCGCCGAACGCGGCCACGATGTCACCCTGTTCGACGCCGCGAGCGAGATCGGCGGCCAGCTCAACGTGGCCCGCAAGGTCCCCGGCAAGCAGGAGTTCGAGGAGACCCTGCGCTACTTCCGCACCCGGCTCGCCGAACTGGCCGTCGACGTACGCCTGGACACGCGCGTCACCGCCGACGTCGTGGCCGGCCACGACGAGGTCGTCGTCGCCACCGGCGTCACCCCGCGCGTCCCCGACATCCCCGGCATCGACCACAGAAGCGTCCTCGGCTACCTCGACGTCCTGCGCGACGGCGCCCCCGTCGGCGACCGGGTCGCGGTCCTCGGCGCGGGCGGCATCGGCTTCGACGTCGCCGAGTTCCTCACCGACGGCGGCGACAAGGCGCACGAGAACCCCGAGGCGTACTTCCGCCAGTGGGGCGTCGACCTCGACTACCGCGCCCCCGGCGGCCTCGCCGCACCCGAGCGGCCCGCCCCGCCGCGCACCGTCCACCTGCTGCAGCGCAAGACGTCCAAGGTCGGCGCCGGTCTCGGCAAGACCACCGGCTGGATCCACCGCACCGAACTCAAGCACCGCGGCGTCACCATGGTCCCGGGCGTGCGCTACGACCGGATCGACGACGCCGGACTGCACGTCACCATCGACGGCGAGAGCACCGTCCTGGAGGTCGACACCGTCGTCCTGTGCACCGGTCAGGAGCCGCGCCGCGACCTCTACGAGGAACTGGTCGCCGCCGGACGGCCCGTCCACCTGATCGGCGGCGCCGACGTGGCCGCCGAGCTGGACGCCAAGCGCGCCATCAAGCAGGGCACCGAGCTGGCGGCGGCGCTGTAGGCCGGGCGCGGCCCGTCCCTAGGATGAGCCCATGTCACTCCCGCACGCGATCCTCACCGCCCTGCTCGAGAAGCCGTCGTCGGGGCTGGAGCTGACCCGCCGGTTCGACCGGTCGATCGGCTACTTCTGGTCCGCGACGCACCAGCAGATCTACCGCGAGCTGGGGAGACTGGAGGCCGAGGGCCTGATCCGGGCCCTTCCCGCCGAGCAGCCGGCCCGGGGGCAGAAGAAGGCGTACGAGGTCCTGCCGGCGGGGCGCGCGGAACTGGCCCGCTGGACCTCCGCCTCCCAGGACCCCAAGCCGCACCGCGACGCGATGCTGCTGCGGCTGAGGGCGGCGGCCGTGGTGGGCACAGAGGGCCTGGCGGCCGATCTGCGGCGCCACCGGGAGTTGCACGAGCGCCAGTTGGCGGAGTACCGGGAGATCGAGCAGCGCGACTTCCCGCCCGGCAAGGACGGACCGGAGGACCGGCTGCGGCACCTGGTGCTGCGGGCCGGCATCGACCTGGAGACCTTCTGGACCCGGTGGCTCGACCACGCGCTGGCGGAGTTCGCCCGGCTGCCGGATGCCGGCGGACCGGGGAGCCCGGGCGCGCGGGAGGCATGACACCGCGACGGGTCGACGCCGGCCGCCCGCCCGGAGCGCGTCGGACGTGACGGCGGCCGGCGCCGGGTCTAGAGGTGGCGCGGTGTGCTGCGGCGGCGCAGGTACCAGGCCGTGGCGGCGATCCCCGTGCCGACCAGTGCGCCGCCCGCCACCAGCGTGAGCGTGCCGTAGTCCGTCGATCCGCCGCCGATGCCGCCCATCACCCCGCGGGACGGCGAGGCGGTCGGCGAGACCGACGGGCTGGGAGCGGTGGAGACGACGACGGACTGCGTGCCCGCGGTGTTGCCGTTCGAGCACATCACGATCACCGTGTATGTGCCCGGACCGACGTTGGACCAGGCGGCGGACTGTCCCGAACCGCTCCCCGACAGCGCCACCTGACGGCCCTGCGAGAAGCTCGTCTGACCGCTGCTGAGCAGCGAGGCGGTGCCCCAGTGGCCGTTGACCTGGGTGCACGCGCCGGTGCTCACCGAGACCGTCGACCCGGTGGTACTGACGGAGATCCCGGCCGCGGCGGCCGGCCAGGCCAGGGTCAGCGCGAGCGCGGCGGCAGCCGCGACCGGGCCGGAGCGGAGCAGTGGCTTCGAGTTGCGCATGTCGACTGCTTTCCGGCGGCACGGCCGGCGGTACATCCCTTGCGCCGCCGAGGTCGGGGAGCGCCCGTGCTGCCACGAGGCAAGCCAACGGGGCGCCGGACCGGCGCGCACTCCGGCGGCATCCGGGCAGGTGACGGCTTCCTCCGGGCGGCCGACACCGGGAGCCGGGTCAGCGCCCGGCGCCCGTCGTCACCGTGCGCTCGGCCGAGAAGCCGCCCCAGGTCCCGTCCGGCAGCATCGCCCGGATCCGCACCCGGTGGGCGACCCCGGCCTCCCGGCCGGCGTAGAAGCGGTACGTCGCCCGGTCGCGCGGTGCGTCACCGCCGTGGACGAGCGAGGTGGCGACACGGCCGTCCAGGTGCACCTCGTACTCGGTGATCACTCCGTCGACGCGCGGCGGCACCCAGTGGAGGACGAGGTGGTACGCGCCGTCGGACCGCTCACTCGTGGCCCGGAAACCGGTGGGAGCACCGGCCCGGCCGTCCGCGCTGCCCGCGGTGGTGAGGCGGACGGTGGCGCCGGCCGGGGAGAGGTTGTCGGCCGCGTCCCGGGCCCGGACCGTGAAGGAGTAGCGGGTGCCCGGCCGCAGCCCCGTCACCACGGTGGCCGTCTGGTTCCCGCCCACACTGTGGATCTTCGTTCCGCCCTGGTAGATGTTGTACGACACCACACCCCGGTCGTCCTTCGAGGCGGACCACGACAACTGGGCCGCCCGGCTGCCGACGGCCCGGCCGCGAAGTTCCGCCGGACGGGTGGGAGCGGTGTCGTCGGCCGTGGCCGCCCCGGGTGTCGTCGCCCGGATCTCCCGGCTGCGCGGCCCGAGCCGCCCGTCCGCGTCCCGGGCCCGCACCGTGAACACATACGTGGTCGCGGGCCGGAGCCTGGTGACATCCACCATGTGCTCGGCACCGGGCACTTCTTTCACCTTTGTAGTGCCTCGATATACCTCGTAGTGGCTCACCTCGGCGTCGGCGGCGGCGACCGCGTTCCACATGACGTGCACGCTGGTGGCGCTGCCCGCCTCGGCCGTGACACCGGTCGGCGCTCCGGGCGGCCGTTCGCCGCCGCCGCCGTCATCCGGTCCTCCCCATCGGCAGGAGGTGAGCAGCAGGAGGACCCCGCCGAGCGCGAGAAGGCGACACGGGGACACGGCTGGGGAAACGCCACGCACGACTCTGCCTCCCGGGGCGGCACACGGGAACGCTCGGACAATGGTCCGTACCAATATGGCCGGGCTGATGCGGCCACATCAAGGGGGCGGGGGTGAGGGAGTGTGGGAGCGCGTTACGTATGCTGAAGTCCGAACGGGCCGAACCGCCCCTCGATGCAGGGGAGTTCGGGTTCGTGGCGCGGACCGCTGTCGTCGCAGATCCCGCGCCGGCGCGGGTGGCCGGACGGCCCGGGTCGACCCGGACTCGGGCCCCGGCCCCTTGTCGCGGTCGCTGATGCGATCGTGCGCTGTCCGGCCCTGTCGGGACTGTCGCTCCGTCATATCGGGGCGAAATGGTGCAAAGTGCCCGTGAGTGTGCGCCCGTGACCCCGACGAGAGGCCCCCTTGATCGTGTCCCGTGTCCAGTCGCTCACCCTGGCCATGGCCGGTGTCGCCCTGCTGGCCCCCTCGGCTCCCCCCACCACCGCACCCCAGCCCCGCACCGAGTCGGCCGCACGGCGTACGGCCCCGGTCTCCGCCGCCGACCCGTCGGCCGAGGTGCGCACCGAGTCGGCCGCACGGCGTACGGCCCCGGTCTCCGCCGCCGACCCGTCGGCCGAGGTGCGCACCGAGCCGGTCGTACGGAACACGGCCCCGGTCTCCGCCGCCGACCTGCTGGCCGAGGTGCGCACCTGCGCCCCCGTCTCCCACGGCCGCTACCGCGAGGACCACGGCGCCAAGGCCACCGTCCCGGTGTGCGGAACCCGCGACGCCGTGTTCTGGAAGGCCGACATGGACATCGACTGCGACGGCCGCCCCGGCCCCCGCTGCAACGCCCGCACCGACCCGTATTTCTCCGCCTCCACGGCCTTCACCCGGTCCGACGGCCGTCCGCTGAGCTCCGAGGAGACCCCCTATGTGGTGGTGCCCGCGCCCAGCGCCGTGTGGAACCACCGGTCCCACGGCGTGCACGGCGGATCGGTCGTGGCGGTGGTGTACCGCGACCGCGTGCGGTACGCGGTCGTCGGCGACACCGGCCCCGCCGACGTCATCGGCGAGGCGTCCTACGCCGCAGCCGAGTCGCTCGGCATCGACCCCGACCCACGTGGCGGCGGCACACCCTCAGGCGTCACCTACATCGTGTTCAAGAACAGCCGGGTGACCCCCATCGAGGACCACACAGCCGTGGTGGCGGCAGGGGAGCGGCTGGCCCGGCGCTTCGTGGACGCCGGCGACTGAACCGGCCGGGTGCCGCCGCCCTCCTCACACCTTCCGGTACGTGTACGCCTCCACGGCCGCCGCCTCCACCGCCGCCAGGTCCGCACCCGTGGAGGCCGTGACCACCGCGGCCACCGCGCCCTCCACGAACGGCGCGTCCACCAGCCTGGTCCGCCCGGGAAGTTCGTCGCCCTCGGCGAGCAGCGCCTTCACGGTGAGCACCGCGCTGCCCAGGTCGGTCAGCACGGCCACCCCCGCCCCGCGGTCGACGGACGCGGCCGCCGCGGCGATCAGTTCGGCGCTCGTGCCGAGCCCACCGCCCTCGGTGCCGCCCGCCGGCGCGACGGGAACCGCCCCGCCGGCGCCCGCCAGCCCCTGAGCCAGCTCCGCCACCGACGCGGCCACCGCCGCGCTGTGCGACACCAGCACGATCCCCACCAACTTCTCGTCACTCACCGCCGGCCTCCGCATCCGCCTCGGCCGTCACGAGCCCGGCGATCAGCAGTGCCGCCGACGTGGCCCCCGGATCCTGGTGCCCGATACTGCGCTCACCCAGATAACTGGCCCTGCCCTTGCGCGCCCGCAGCGGCGTCGTCGCCACGGCACCCGCCTCGGCGGCGTCGCGCGCGGCGTCGAAGGAGTCGCCGAGGGCGTCCACCGCGGGCACCAGCGCGTCGATCATCGTCTTGTCGCCCGGTGCGGCACCACCGAGCTGCCGCACCGCGTCCACCCCGGCGCGCAGCGCCTCGGCCAGCTGCCGCCCGTCCACCTCGGCGGCGTCACCGAGCGCCTTGCCGGTGCGGCGCAGCAGCGTCCCGTACAGCGGACCGGACGCGCCGCCCACCGTCGAGATGAGCAACCGCCCGGCCTGGATCAGCACCGCCCCGGGCGTGGCGGGCGGCTCCTTGTCCAGCGCGTCCTTCACCGCCCGGAATCCGCGCTGGAGATTGCTGCCGTGATCGGCGTCCCCGATCGGCGAGTCGAGCGCGGTGAGCCGCTCCGCCTCACGCTCCACGGACGCGGCGGTGGCCGTCATCCAACGGCGGAAGAAGTCGGCGTCGAACACGGGAACTCCTTGCGTGGTAGGTACTCCTGAACTCATGGCACCGGCGTCCCTCACATGCCCCAGCGCAGCCCCGGAGTCCGCACCGGCGCGTCCCACAGCCGCAGCAGCTCCTCGTCGATCCGGCACAGGGTGACCGAGGCGCCCGCCATGTCGAGGGAGGTGACGTAGTTGCCGACCAGGACGCGGGCCACGGGGACCCCGCGTTCGCCGAGCACCCGCTGCACCTCGGCGTTGAACCCGTACAGCTCCAGCAGTGGGGTGGCGCCCATCCCGTTGACCAGGACCAGGACGGGGTTGCGCGGCGTGAGGTCCTCCAGGATCGCGTCGAGGGCGACCTCGGCGATCTCGCCGGACGTCATCATCGGCCGCCGCTCCCGGCCCGGCTCACCGTGGATGCCGATGCCCAACTCCAGCTCACCGGAGGGCAGATCGAAGGTGGGGGAGCCCTTGGCCGGCGTGGTGCAGGCGCTCAGCGCCACGCCGAAGCTGCGGGAGTTCTCGTTCACCTGCCGGGCGACGGCCTCCACCCGCTCCAGCGGCTGCCCCTCGTCCGCCGCCGCGCCCGCGATCTTCTCCACGAACAGGGTCGCGCCCGTGCCCCGCCGACCGGCCGTGTACAGGCTGTCGGTCACCGCCACATCATCGTTGACCAGCACCTTCGCGACCTGGATGCCCTCGTCCTCGGCCAACTCGGCGGCCATGTCGAAGTTGAGCACGTCACCGGTGTAGTTCTTCACGATGAACAGCACCCCGGCCCCGCTGTCCACGGCCGCCGCGGCCCGCACCATCTGGTCGGGCACCGGGGAGGTGAACACTTCACCGGGGCAGGCCGCCGACAGCATCCCCGGCCCCACGAACCCGCCGTGCAGCGGTTCGTGCCCCGACCCCCCGCCGGACACCAGGCCCACCTTCCCGGCCACGGGCGCGTCCTTGCGCACGATCACCCGGTTCTCCACGTCCACCGCCAGCTCGGGATGGGCCGACGCCATCCCCCGCAACGCGTCCGCGACCACGGTCTCCGGGACGTTGATGAGCATCTTCATGGGTACCTCCTAGGGAGCCTAACAGGTGGGTCTTCAACCTGTGTTTTCGCTGGTCAGGTCAGGTATGGGAAGTTCTCGATCTTAACAATCCGCAGCGGCCGGAAGCAGGCTGCGGCGGTACTGGTGACGACTTGGCGCCGGCTTCGGTGACAGGTCGTCAGGTCGGTCGGGCGGTTGGGCGGGACTCGGGTGGAGTGCCGCTGTCGGCAGTATCGGCCTTGCGGCAGCGAAGGTCACGCGGGAGAACATCCGTGGGCGTGCCCCGGCGGAAAACAGAGTGCGCCGGGTTGTGACTGGCCGGCACCCGCACCTGCAGCGAGACCTCCGGGCGAAGACATTCCGCTTCGCGCACCGCGGCCTCTGACCTCAAGATCGCGATGCGGCCGGGAGTACGGATGACGATCGTCGATCAGCCGTCAAGCCGACACTCCCGGAACCGCAGCCGTGGGGGGGTGCTCGACCGCCGGGGCGGGGGGGTCGAGCGCGCAGCGCGAGTAGGGGGGGGGCGACCGCGCCCACCCCCACACACCCCCCCCCCCCCGCGGGTTATTCTCCCTCCCTCCCCGCCGCCCCCCCCACCCCCCCACGGCGATTCCGGCGGTGGCATCGACGTCCCGCTCCCCGCCCGCCGGGCCGGGCCGACGGGCGGGGCACACGGGCTGGACATGACCGACGAGATGCCCTGCCGGGCCCTGTCCGACGCGCGGGCCGTCGGCCGGGGCGGGACCGCCGCCCGCACCCCGCGAGCCGGGGCGGCGTACGACGCGGCCCCGCACGCCACTCCGTACGGGGCCGCGCCCCGCGCACACCGTGCCCACCGGCAGGGAAGTCCCGGCCCACCACGCCGGACCGCGCCGGTAGTCGTACCGGCGGCGGCAAGCACCGGGGAGTTGTGCCGCACGCCGTCATCCAGCGGGAGTACTGAGCCGCGGCCCGCCGTGCGGCGGCATGCCCGTTCGGGCATGCTCATCGCGAGGCAGACCCGCACATCCCGACCCGCCGGACGGAGGCGTCCTTGAAGACGACGCTGCCCATAGTCCTGGTCACCGCGCTGTCCACCGGCGCCCTGTCGGCCGCGGCACCGGTCACGGCCGCGTCGACCGCGGCCGAACCACCGCAGTACGTCGCGCTCGGCGATTCCTACGCGGCCGCACCGCTGGTGCCGCCGCCCGATCCGGCCGACCCGATGTGCCTGCGGTCCCTGTCCGGCTATCCGCGCGTCGCGGCCCGGGACCTCGGCGCGCAACTCACCGACGTCACCTGCTCCGCCGCCACCACCGACCACCTGAGCACGTCCCAGTACCCGGGCACCGCCCCCCAGTACGACGCGCTCTCGCCCGCCGCGGACATCGTCAGTGTCACCATCGGCGGCAATGACGCCGACGTCTTCGGCGAAGCGCTGGACTGCGTCAACATCCTGCCCGAGCCCTACGGCACCAGCTGCGCGGAGGAGAACACCGCGGGCGGTACCGACAAGGTCAGGGCCCGCATCGACGCCTGGGCACCGGCCTTCGGCACCGCCCTGGACGAGATCGCCCGGCGTGCGCCGAACGCCGAGGTCTTCGTCGTCGGCTACGGCAACTACTTCCGCACCGACGGCTGCCACCCCGTCCAGCCCTTCTGGAAGCGGGACGCCAACTACCTCCAGGGCGTGGTCAACCACCTCGGCGCCGTGCTGAGGCGAACGGCCGAAGAGCACGGCGCGACCTTCGTCGACACCTACACCCCGGGCATCGGACACGACATCTGCGCCGCCTCCGCCGACCGTTACATCGAGGGCCTGATCCCCACCCGTCCGGCCGCACCCCTGCACCCCAACGCCGCGGGGGCCCGGGCCATCGGGGACGCCCTCGTCACGGCCGTCCGCGCGCCGGACACCGCACCGCCGAAAGCCTCGTGACTCCTGCGACGTGAGCGGCGAGGGTGCCCGGAGAACGCGGACGGGACACGGGACACGCCGGAGGGCGGACGCGGCACAGCGTGAAGCGGGCGCGGCGGCAGCCGGGCCGTTCGCCGGAGGGAACGGGACCGTCGGCCCTCATCTTCCGGTCGTGCCCGGCTCAAGGTGGAAGGACGCAGGACCGCTGCACCAGGCGAAGGACGGGCTGGCGATGTACCCCAATGACGGTTTCCGTGAACTCGGGCGGCAGGAGTGCCTGCGTCTGATGGCCGGGGTGCCCGTCGGCCGCATCGTCTTCACACGCCGGGCCCTGCCCGCCGTGCTGCCCGTCAACTTCCGCCTGGACACCGACGGCGCGGTGCTGCTGCGTACCGCCGCCGGCTCGGAACTGGTCCGCGCGGTCGACGGCGCGGTGGTCGCCTTCGAGGCCGACGACGTCGACGCCGCCCGGCAGTCCGGCTGGAGCGTCGTCGTCACGGGCCCGGCCACGGCGGTGACCGACCCCGCCGAACACCGCCGCCTGGCCCGCACCGGACCGGTCTCCTGGGTGCCCTCGGCGCGGGAGGTCTTCGTCCGTGTCGAGGCCGAGCTGGTCACCGGGCGCGAGCTCGTCGGCGGACGCTCCCTGTACGGGGTGAGCCTGGCGGCCACGGACGGATGACGGCCGCCGACGGGCCGGAGCGGGGGGCCGGCCGGTCCCGTCCCCGCACCCGGCCGGCTCCCACGCCCGCCGCCCGCGCGAGTGGGGCCGATCGGCCCTGGCCTCCCGGCCCTGGACTGCGCAAGATGTGAGGGCCGGGGGATTTCGGACGGCGTGGACGATCACACAGCGTGGAACGAGGAGCGATCGATGGCGGACGGCGAGCAGCCCGGACCCGACAGCCCGATCCGGGTCTTCCTGCTGGACGACCACGAGGTGGTCCGGCGGGGGGTGCACGACCTGCTGAACGACGAACCGGACATCACGGTGGTCGGCGAGGCCGCCACCGCGGAGCAGGCCCTGGTCCGCGTCCCCGCCCTGCGCCCCCAGGTCGCGGTCCTGGACGTACGGCTGCCGGACGGGGACGGGGTGAGCGTGTGCCGCGAGCTGCGCTCGGCCATGCCCGGCCTGGCCTGTCTGATGCTGACCTCGTTCGACGACGAGGAGGCCCTGCTCGACTCGATCATGGCCGGCGCGTCCGGATACGTGCTGAAGCAGATCCGCGGCTCCGACCTGGTGGCCGCCGTACGCACGGTGGCCCGCGGCCAGTCGCTGCTCGACCCGAGCGCCACCACCCGGCTGATGGCCCGGCTGCGCGGCGGACAGCAGAAGGAGGAGGAGCCGGACGCGCTGCCCGGGCTGACCGACCGGGAGCGCGAGATCCTGGCCCTGATCGGTGAGGGACTGACCAACCGCCAGATCGGCCGGCGGCTGTACCTGGCCGAGAAGACGGTCAAGAACCACATCTCCCGGCTGCTGGCCAAGCTCGGCGTGGAACGCCGCATCCAGGCCGCCGTCATCGCCACCCAGGTCCAGGGCCGGCTGAGGCAGGAGGCCCGCTGACGGCCGGGCGGCGAGCCGCGTCGGCCGCACACCGTGGCTCACCGCCCGGCCGTCGCTCCCCTGAGCTCGCGTCCGGTGACCATCTCGGCCTCGATGCGCACGAACACCGTCTCCCGCAGCGGCATCCACGAGGCCGGGCCGGTCCGTGCGAGCTGTTCGTGCTCGGCCGGGTCGGTCACCACGCCGGCCCGTCCGGTGACGATCACGCTCCAGCCGGAGCGGGTCTCCGCGTGGAACTCGTCCGCCTCGAAGGCGACCACGGTGCCGTCGACGGCGCGTACGAGGTCCGAGCCCGGGGAGGTGGCCAGAAGCACGGAGGCGTCCGTGTCCAGGGAGAAGTTGACGGGCAGGACCGCGGGCAGGGCCTGCCGGGTGTAGATCACACGGCCGACCGGCACCTTGGCCAGCAGGCGAAGGCATTCCTGCCGGTCGAGCACGCGAAAGGCATCGTTCTGGAGCATCCCTCCATCGTCGCGGTGAGCCCGGTGAGCCGGTAGGGCCGACCGGCCCTACCGTCCGGCCGGCCCTACCGTCCGGCCGGCCCTACCGTCCGGCCGGCCCTACCGTCCGGCCGGCCCCTTTCCCGTGTTCCTGGTGTGGCTGTTGACCTCTCGGGGGACACGGGTCGTACAGTCGTGTGCGGCGCAACCGATCACGAATCGAACGGGCAGTGCTTGCTGCCCGGAGCGGAGCGGCACGGTGAGCACGGAGACCGGCGCGGCGCGGACACCGGCGGGCATGGACGGCGAGCTGGCGGAGGCGCTGGTGCGCACCCGCCGCTTCTTCAGCAGAGCGGAGGTCTCGGAGGACCTGCGCTCGTTGCACCGCAAGGGCGGCCGCCAGGCGGACGAGTTCTACCGCGACCGCTGGTCGCACGACAAGGTGGTGCGCTCCACCCACGGCGTGAACTGCACGGGCTCCTGCTCGTGGAAGGTGTACGTCAAGGACGGCATCATCACCTGGGAGGCCCAGCAGACGGACTACCCGTCCGTCGGCCCGGACCGCCCCGAGTACGAGCCGCGCGGCTGCCCACGGGGAGCGGCCTTCTCCTGGTACACGTACTCGCCCACCCGCGTACGCTACCCCTACGTACGCGGTGTGCTGCTGGGGATGTACCGGGAGGCCAAGGCCCGCCTCGGCGATCCGGTGGCGGCCTGGGCGGACATCGTCTCCGACCCCGAGCGCTCCCGCCGCTACAAGCGGGCCCGCGGCAAGGGCGGCCTGGTGCGGGCGACCTGGGCCGAGGCGGCGGAGATGGCCGCCGCCGCACACGTCCACACCATCAAGGAGTACGGCCCCGACCGGTTGGCAGGGTTCTCCCCGATCCCCGCGATGTCGATGGTCTCCCACGCGGCGGGGGCCCGTTTCTACTCCCTGCTCGGCGGGGTGATGCTCTCCTTCTACGACTGGTACGCCGACCTGCCCGTCGCCTCGCCGCAGGTGTTCGGCGACCAGACCGACGTACCGGAGTCCGGGGACTGGTGGGACGCCGGGTATCTGATCATGTGGGGCTCCAACCTGCCGGTGACCCGCACCCCGGACGCCCACTGGATGGCCGAGGCCCGCTACCGGGGCCAGAAGGTCGTCGCCGTGTCGCCGGACTACGCGGACAACGTGAAGTTCGCCGACGAGTGGCTGCCCGCACAGCCCGGCACGGACGGCGCGCTGGCGATGGCCATGGGGCACGTGGTCCTCAAGGAGTTCTTCGTCGACCGGGAGACCCCGTACTTCACCGACTACGTCCAGCGGTACACGGACCTGCCGTTCCTCGTGACCCTGGACGAGGTGACCGGGGACGGGGCGGAGCCGGGCACGTACACGCCGGGCAAGTTCCTGACCGCCGCGGACCTCGGCGGCGCGCCCTCGGAGGCCGAGCACGCGGAGTTCCGGACGGTCCTGCTGGACGCGGCCACGGGCGCGCCGGTGGTGCCGAACGGCACCCTCGGCGACCGCTTCGGCGAGTCCGGCGCCGGAAAGTGGAACCTCGAACTCGGTGACATCCGGCCCCTGTTGTCCGCCGAGGGGAACGGCGAGGCGCCGGTGGTCGTCGAACTGCCCCGCTTCGACGCCCCGGACGGCAGCGCCGCACGGCTCAGGCGCGGGGTCCCCGTACGCCGGGTCGCCGGACGGCTGGTCACCACGGTGTACGACCTGTTGCTGGCCCAGTACGGCGTGGCCCGGGAGGGGCTGCCCGGGAACTGGCCCGCCGGATACGACGACGCGAGCGAGCCGTACACACCGGCCTGGCAGGCGGCGATCACCGGCGTGGACGCCGGCCGGGCGGCACGGATCGCCCGCGAGTTCGCCGCCAACGCGGAGGAGTCCCGCGGCCGTTCAATGATCATCATGGGGGCGGGGACCAACCACTGGTTCCACTCCGACACCATCTACCGGGCGTTCTTGACCCTGACCACCCTCACCGGCTGCCAGGGCGTCAACGGCGGCGGCTGGGCGCACTACGTCGGCCAGGAGAAGGTCCGTCCGATCACCGGCTACTCGGCGATCGCCACGGCCTCCGACTGGAACCGGCCCGCCCGCCAGATGATCCAGACCGCCTACTGGTACCTGCACGGCGACCAGTTCCGCTACGACCCCTTCGCCGCGGACACCCTCGCGGCGGCGGGCGGCGGCGGACCGTTCGCCGGGAAGTCCACCGCGGACGTGATCGCGCAGTCGGCGCGGCTCGGCTGGATGCCGTCGTACCCGACCTTCGACCGCAACCCGCTGGACCTGGCCGACGAGGCCGACGCCGCAGGGCGCACGGCCGGCGACCACGTGGTGGAGGAACTCAAGGCCGGGCGGCTGAAGTTCGCCGGCGAGGACCCGGACGCACCCGAGAACTTCCCCCGGGTGCTCACCGTGTGGCGGGCCAACCTGCTGGGCTCGTCGGCCAAGGGCAACGAGTACTTCCTCAAACACCTCCTCGGCACCGACTCCTCGGTGCGTGCCGCCGAGGCACCGCCCGACGCCCGCCCCCGCGACGTGGTGTGGCGGGAGGAGGCCCCGGAGGGCAAACTCGACCTGCTGCTCACCCTCGACTTCCGCATGACCAGCACCACCGTCTACTCCGACATCGTGCTGCCCGCCGCCACCTGGTACGAGAAGTACGACCTGTCCAGCACGGACATGCACCCCTTCGTGCACTCCTTCAACCCGGCGATCGCCCCGCCCTGGCAGACCCGTACGGACTTCGACATCTTCCACACCCTCGCCGAGGAGTTCAGCCGTCAGGCCGCCGGCCACCTCGGCGTGCGCAAGGACCTGGTCGCCGCGCCCCTGCTGCACGACACCCCCGACGCGCTGGCCACCCCGCACGGCAGGGTGCGGGACTGGAAGGCGGGGGAGTGCGAGCCGGTGCCCGGCCGCACCATGCCGAAACTGATCACCGTCGAACGCGACTACGCCGCCGTCGCCGACAAGATGGGCGCCCTCGGCCCCCTGCTGGACTCCCTGGGCGCCACCACCAAGGGCATCACCTACAAGGTCGACCGCGAACTGGACTACCTGCGGCACAAGAACGGCACCGTACGCGGCGGAGTGGCCGACGGCCGCCCCTCGATCGCCCGTGACTCCCACGCCTGCGAGGCGATCCTCGCCCTGTCCGGCACCACCAACGGCCGTCTCGCCACCCAGGGCTTCCACACCCTTCAGGCCCGCACGGGCACACGACTCGCCGACCTCGCCGCCGAACACGAGGGCAAGCAGATCACCTTCGCCGACACCCAGACCGCCCCGGTCCCCGTCATCACCTCGCCCGAGTGGTCCGGCTCGGAGACCGGTGGGCGGCGCTACTCCCCGTTCACCGTCAACGTCGAGCGGCTCAAGCCCTGGCACACCCTCACCGGCCGCCAGCACTTCTACCTCGACCACGACTGGATGACCGCCCTCGGCGAACAACTCCCGGTGTACCGACCGCCGTTGAACATGCACGCGCTCTTCGGCGAGCCGCGCCTCGGCGAGACCGGCGAACTCGGCGTGACCGTGCGCTATCTGACCCCGCACAACAAGTGGTCCATCCACTCCGAGTACCAGGACAACCTCTTCATGCTGTCCCTGTCCCGGGGCGGCCCGTCCATCTGGATGAGCACGCGGGACGCGGCGAAAGTCGGGGTCAGGGACAACGACTGGATCGAGGCCGTCAACCGCAACGGCGTCGTCGCCGCCCGCGCGATCGTCTCGCACCGCATGCCCGAGGGCACCGTGTACATGTACCACGCCCAGGACCGGCTCATCGACGTCCCCCGCACCGAGACCACCGGCCGGCGCGGCGGCATCCACAACTCCCTGACCCGGCTGCTGATCAAACCCAGCCATCTCATCGGCGGCTACGCGCAGTTGAGCTACGCCTTCAACTACCTCGGCCCGACCGGCAACCAGCGCGACGAGGTCACCGTCATCCGCCGCCGCGCCAACCAGGAGGTGGAGTACTGACATGAGGGTCATGGCCCAGATGGCGATGGTGATGAACCTCGACAAGTGCATCGGCTGCCACACCTGCTCGGTCACCTGCAAACAGGCGTGGACCAACCGCACCGGCGTCGAGTACGTGTGGTTCAACAACGTCGAGACCCGCCCCGGCCAGGGCTACCCCCGCCGCTACGAGGACCAGGAGCAGTGGCGCGGCGGCTGGGAGCTCAACAGGAAGGGCCGGCTCGCGCTGAAGGCGGGCGGCCGCTTCAAGAAGCTGGTCACGATCTTCGCCAACCCGGTCCTGCCGTCCCTGGACGACTACTACGAGCCCTGGACGTACGACTACGAGACCCTGACCAACGCCCCGCTGCAGGAGCACACCCCGGTCGCCCGCCCCAAGTCCCTGATCACCGGCAAGGACATGAAGATCTCCTGGTCGGCCAACTGGGACGACGACCTGGGAGGATCGGCCGAGCACGGTGAGAAGGACGTGCTGCTGAACGAGGTCTCGGAGAAGATCAAGCTCGAGTTCGAGCAGACGTTCATGTTCTACCTGCCGCGGATCTGCGAGCACTGTCTCAACCCGTCCTGCGCGGCCTCCTGCCCCTCCGGCGCGATCTACAAGCGGGAGGAGGACGGCATCGTCCTGGTCGACCAGGACAAGTGCCGGGGCTGGCGGATGTGCGTGACCGGATGCCCGTACAAGAAGGTGTACTTCAACCACCGCACCGGCAAGGCCGAGAAGTGCACCTTCTGCTTCCCGCGCGTCGAGGTCGGCCTGCCCACCGTCTGCTCCGAGACCTGCGTCGGCCGGCTGCGCTACATCGGGCTCGTCCTCTACGACGCCGACAAGGTGCTGGAAGCCGCCTCCACCCCCGACGACACCGGTCTGTACGAGGCCCAGCGGCAGGTCTTCCTCGACCCCGACGACCCCGAGGTGATCGCCGCGGCGGAGCGGGCGGACATCCCCCGGGACTGGATCGAGGCCGCCCGGCGCTCCCCGGTGTACGCCCTGATCAACAGGTACAAGGTGGCGCTGCCGCTGCACCCGGAGTACCGCACCATGCCCATGGTCTGGTACGTCCCGCCGCTCTCGCCGGTCGTCGACGCCGTACGCGACACCGGCCGGGACGCCGAGGACCACCGCAACCTCTTCGCCGCCGTCGACGCCCTGCGCATCCCCGTCGACTACCTCGCCCAGCTGTTCACCGCCGGCGATCCGGTACCCGTGGACGCGGTGCTGCGCCGGCTGGCCGCCATGCGCGCCTACATGCGCGACATCAACCTCGGCCGCGAACCGGACGCCTCCATCCCCGAGGCCGTCGGCATGGGCGAGGAGCAGATGTACGACATGTACCGGCTGCTCGCCCTCGCCAAGTACGACGAGCGGTACGTCATCCCGCCCGCGCACGCCGAACAGGCCCACAGCCTCGAGGAACTGGCCACCGAGTGCAGCCTCGACTACGAGGGCGGCCCCGGCATGGGAGGCTCCGGCCCCTTCGGCGAGGCGTCCGGCGGCGCGGCACCCATCGCGGTGGAGAACTACCGCGCCCTGCGTGACCGGCAGCTCTCGGACACCCCGGCGACCCCGGACGACAAGGCGACCCGCGTCAACCTCCTCAACTGGGACGGCAAGGGCAGTCCCCCCGGCCTCTTCCCACCCGGCGACGGCGACCGTCCCAGCAGCCCGGACAGCGGTGGAGAGGCCGAACCGAAGCCATGAGGAACAGACTCAAACTCAGGCTCGCACAGCGCGTACAGGCATGGCACCCGTACGCCTGGCAGCTCCAGTCCCTGCTCCTGGGCTACCCCGACGAGCACCAGGCCGGTCACCTGGCCCTGGCCCGGCGGGCCGCCCCCGAGCTGCCCGCCCCGGTGCGCGACCCCCTGCTCCGCTTCACCGAGCACGCCGAGGGCGCCGGCACCGAGGCGCTGGCCACCGCCTACGTCGCCACCTTCGACCACCGCAGACGCTGCTGCCCGTACCTCACCTACTACGCCCACGGCGACACCCGCAAACGGGGCCTCGCCCTGGTCCGGCTGAAACAGACCTACGCCAAGGGCGGGCTGCGGCTGACCGACGACGAGCTGCCCGACCACCTCGCCGTCGTCCTGGAGTTCGCCGCCACCGACCCGGCGACCGGACTGAGACTGCTCACCGAACACCGGGCGGGCCTGGAACTGCTGCGCCTCGCCCTGCACGACCACCACTCCCCGTGGGCCGGCCTGCTGGACTCCGTCTCCGCGACCCTGCCCGCGCTCGCCGGCGACGAACGCGAGGCGGTCGCCCGGCTCGCCGCCGAGGGCCCGCCCGGGGAAGAGGTCGGCCTCGCCCCCTACGCGCCGCCCCAGTCCATGCCCGTCCCACCGGCAGGAGGCCCCCGATGACCGCACCCGAGCGAGCCGTCACCCTGGCGGTGGAGTCCGGTACCGGCGGCATCCTGCTGTGGATCGTCCTGCCGTACCTCAGCCTCGCGGTCTTCGTCCTCGGCCACGTCTGGCGCTACCGCTACGACAAGTTCGGCTGGACCACCCGCTCCTCCCAGCTCTACGAACGGCGCCTGCTGCGCATCGGCAGCCCGCTGTTCCACTTCGGCATCCTCGTCGTGGCCCTGGGCCACATCGGCGGTCTGGTCATCCCCGAGAGCTGGACCCACGCGGCGGGCATCAGCGAGCACACCTACCACGTCGTCGCGGTGGTCCTCGGCACCGTCGCCGGCGTCTGCACGCTGGGCGGGCTGGCCATCCTGATCTACCGGCGGCGCACCGTCGGCCCGGTCTTCTCGGCCACCACGCGCAACGACAAGGCGATGTACCTCTCCCTGACCGTGACCATCCTGCTGGGACTGGCCGCGACCGTGGCGGCGAACATCGTCGGCGGCGGCTACGACTACCGCGAGACCATCTCGCCCTGGTTCCGCTCGATCTTCTACTTCCAGCCCGACCCGGACCTGATGACCGGCACCCCGGTCCTCTTCCAGCTGCACGCCGTCAGCGCCCTGCTGCTCTTCGCCGCCTGGCCCTTCACCCGGCTCGTCCACATGCTCACGGCCCCGCTGGGCTACCTCACCCGTCCGTACATCGTCTACCGCAGCCGTGACGTCCGGCTGGGCGCCCGCGCACCCCACCGGGGCTGGGAACGCACGGGCTGACCGGACGCGGCGCGGCCGGGGCCGCTCACCGGTCGGCGGGCGTGATACGGCGTCCCGTGAGGCCGGCGGGCCGGACCGACAGCCACGTCCCGCGCCCGATCCCGGTCCACGGCACGGTGCGGGCGCGGGACGTGGCTGTTGTGCCTCGCCGGGCCCCGCGTCCTCCCGCGGTGCCGGCGGCCGGCACGCTCCACCCGCGGCTCACGGCCTCGTCCACATGGCCGGCTTCGAAGGCGGCCTGCGGCCCCACGGCCGCCGCGGGCACCGAGCCGGCGCCGTCCGGGCGCGTCGGGCCGTCTCCTCCCGGCTCGGGCCCCGCCGCTCAGCCGGTGGCCCCGGGGCGCCGCGGCCCGGACGCGCCGCCCGTGAGGCGGAAGGCGACGTCGACCACTCCCTCGACGGCGCGCGCCGCGCGGGCGGCGACGGGCACCAGCGAGGTGTCCCGGATACGGCCGGTGAGGGTGACGACCCCGTCGGCCACCTCCACCCCCACCGGTTCGGGCGGGTCCGGGAAGAGGCGGTCGACGACCTCCCGGCGGATCTCCCCGGCGAGCTCCTCGTCCGTCCGCAGGAAGACCTTCAGCAGGTCGACCCGGCTGACGACGCCCTCGAGCAGACCTGCGTCGTCGACGACGGGCAGCCGCTTCAGCCTGAGCCGGGCCATCACGCGGGCCGCCTGCGCGAGGGTGGCGTCGGCGTGGACGGTGACGGCGGGGGTGCTCATCAGTTCTCCGGCGGTCAGCGCCCCCGCCCTGGCCAGGTCGGACAGCCGGCGCAGCTGGGTGAACCGGTCGGGGTCGCTGTCGCGGAACTCCTCCTTGGGCAGCAGATCGGCCTCGGAGACCACGCCGACGACCCGGCCCTCTCCCTCCAGTACGGGCAGCGCGCTGACCTTCCACTCCTCGAGGAGCCGGACGATGTCCTTGAACGGGGTGTCACGGCCGACGGCGACGACGGCGCGCGTCATGACGTCGCTCACGGTGTGCGGGCTGCCGTTCACGGCCGTCACCCGCTTCCGCTGCCGTACGGGGCGTACAGGTCGAGCAGCCGGACCCGGGTGGCGTGCAGCCGCTGGGCCACCACCCGGCCGACCCACACGGCGATCATGCGGCCGAACTCGGGGTCCTCGGCGCACAGCGTCCGTACGGCCTCCGCGTCGAACTCCCAGGCCCGCACCGGGCTCGTGGTCTCGGCGCCCAGGTGCCACATGCGCGGCGGGTAGTGCCAGGACCAGCCGATCAGCTCGCCGTGGCCCAGCGACTCGATCACGGCCGCGCGGTGACCGGGTACCTGCAGGTCGAGGGCGACGGTTCCGGTCCGGACGATCCAGAACCGGTCGGCGCGCCGTCCTTCCTCGAACAGGCGCGCCCCGGCCGCGAAGGAGACCTCGCGGGCGTTCCGCATCAGCCCTTCACGGTACGCCGCCGGGAGACCTGCGGTCAGAGTGGTGGTGGATGTCATCGCTCCGTCTCCTTCCGTGCCTGCCGCCACAGCGGAACGGCGACTTCGGGCCCCGATGTCAGCGTGGGCCCGGCCGGCAGGAGACGCCACGGGCCGCCCGGCCCCTTCCGGGGGACCTTCGGCCCAACCGGCGGGCGGGGCACCCCCGTCAGCGGGCCGGCCGGCCTTCGGGCGGCGTGTCACCCGTGCGCCCGGCCCGCTCGGCCCCGGGGACGGGCGGCAGTGTCTCCCCCTGGATGATCCGGGGGTTCGCGGGCGCCTCCGGTGCGTTGTCCCCCTGCTCCTTCACCGCGCGGGCCTCGGCCTTGAGGATCCGGGCCGACTTGCCCGCCGAGCGGACGAGTTCCGGGAGCCGCTTGGCGGCGAGGACGGCTATGACGACGACGAGGATGACGGCCAGTTCGCTCAGTCCGAACATGGGTGCGGTGCTCCTTCTCCGTGGCGCGGGCGGTCCAGGCGGAATCTACATCACTGTAGAGGGAAGTGGTGTGGCGTGCGGGGGCCGAGGGCGTCCATACGATGTCTGCCCGGCGAGCGGGCGGCGGCGGAAGGGAGGCGGGGCGTGGCGGAGCAGCGGGAGCGTTCCCGGCGTCGGGGGCAGGGTGAGCTGGAGGTGCTGGTCCTGGCGGCGCTCCGGGAGGCGGACGGCCCGGCGACGGCCTCGCCTGCACGACCGTCATCACCATCCTGACCCGGCTGCTGGCCAAGGGCGTGGTCACCCGGGAGCGTACTGGCCGGTCCTTCGCCTGGACGTCCGCGTCCGACCAGGCGGGCCTGGCCGCTCACCGGATGCGCCGGGTGCTGGACGCCGAGAGCGACCGGGAGGCGGTGCTGGCCGGTTTCGTCACCGGCCTCGGACCGGACGACGAACGCCTCCTGCGGGAGCTGCTGGGCCGGTCGGGGGACGAAGGGGAGGGCTGAAGCCGCCGTGGGGGTGTTCGTCCTGCTGCCGCGAACGTGCGTGTTCCATGCAGGGGGTGCCGCGCACATGGCGGCGCGCAATATGACTTCTACAACCGAGTAGAAGCATAGGGGCCGACCCGGGAGAGACTTTGCGTCTCCTTTACAGTTGGTGTGGAGCCGGGACATCCTGTCTCCGCACATGTCGTCCCACGCGTTCGAGTGCGAACCGTTTCGTACGGTGTCCCGGCCCGGACCCGGCCTCCGCCCGCACCGCCGAGGAACTGGGCGCGCCGCCCCGGCACTCGGCCGCCGAGGACGCCCGGAGACGGACTCCGCCGGACGGCCGGACCGGTGGCCCCGGCCACCGCTGCCGGGAACACGATTCCGGCTGGAACCGTTATCCATCCACACACCCACAGAAGGAGCACGTACTTGTCCGCCAGACCGACGGACCCACCGGGGCACAGTCCCGGACCATCCCGCCAGGCATTCCCTGAGCACGGCACACGGCGGGATGGTGTTCGATGAGTGCCGCGAACGCCCTCCTGGGCCTGCTGGCCGTCTTCGTCCTGACGGCCGGCACCGGATACTTCGTCGCCCAGGAGTTCGCCTACGTCTCCGCCGACCGCCTCGCCCTGGCACGCGAGGCCGAGTCCGGGGACCGCAAGGCCGCCCGCGCCCTGACGGTGCTGGAGCGGCTGTCCTTCATGCTGTCGGGCGCACAGCTCGGCATCACCGTCACCGGACTGGTCGTCGGCTTCATCGCCGAGCCCTCGGTGTCCGCCCTGCTGCGGCCCGCGCTGTCCGGCACGGGTCTTCCCGGCGCGGCCGTGAGCGGCATCTCCGTCGTGCTGGCCTTCGTCCTGGCCACGGTCGTGCAGATGGTGCTGGGCGAGCTGGCCCCGAAGAACCTGGCCCTCGCCGTACCGGAGCGGCTGGCGAAGGCCCTGGCCGGCTCCACACTGGCGTATCTGAAGGTCGTCGGCCCCCTCGTGCGCGTCTTCGACGGGGCGGCGAACAGGCTGCTCCACCGGGTCGGCATCGAACCGGTGGAGGAGCTGCACCACGGCGCCACCCTGGAGGAGCTCGGCCACCTCATCGGCGAGTCCCACGAGCGGGGCGCACTGCCCGAGGACACCGCCGCGCTGCTCGACCACGCCCTGGAGTTCTCCGACCGGACGCTGGACGAGGTGATGGTGCCCCGTGTGGACGCGGTCTTCGTCCGAGAGGACGCCACCGCCGCCGAAGCGGTCGACCTCATCGCCAAGTACGGCCACTCCAACTACCCGGTGCTCGGCGACCACCCCGACGACGTCGGCGGCGTCCTCGGCGTGGCCGAGCTGATGCGCCTGCCCGCGGACCGGCTGACCGCCACCACGGCCGGCGCCCTCGCCCGGCGCCCCCTGCTGCTGCCCGACACCCTTCCGCTGCCCGACGCGGTGACCCAGATGCGGGAGCGGGGCGACGAGTTCGCGGTCGTCCTGGACGAGCACGGCGGTGTGGCCGGCATCGTCACCTACGAGGACATCGCCGAGGAACTCGTCGGCGACATCGCGGACGAGACCGACACCGTCACCGCGGTCGCCGTCGCGGACGGTGACGGCTGGCTGGTGGACGCGGGCCGCCGGGTGGACGAGGTGGCCGAGGCCACCGGCGTCGAACTGCCCGAGGAGGAGGACTACGACACCGTGGCCGGCCTGATCGTCGACCGGCTCGGCCGCTTCCCCGCCATCGGGGACCGGCTCACGGTCGAGCTGCCCGACGGCGCCGCCGCCGTGATCGACGTGCGCACCCTCGACCGGCACGTACCCGACCGGGTACGGATCCAGCAGGCCCACGAGACGGAGGAGCAGGCATGAGTTTCCCGATGGCGCTCTTCGTCACCGTGCTGCTGCTGATCGGCAGCGGATTCTTCGTGGCCGCCGAGTTCGCGCTGGTCGCCGCCAAGCGGCACCGCATGGAGAAGGCCGTGGCCGAGGGCCGGTCGGGCGCCGGGGCCGCCCTCGCCGGTATGCGTGAGCTGTCCCTGATGCTGGCCGGGGCCCAACTGGGCATCACCGTGTGCACACTGGGCCTGGGCTCGGTGTCCAAGCCCGCGATCTCCCACGAACTCGACCCGCTGCTGCACACGTTGGGCCTGCCGAACGCGGTCAGCTACGGCGTCGCCTTCGCCGTCGCCATGATCGTGGTCGTGTTCCTGCACATGGTGGTCGGCGAGATGGCCCCCAAGTCGTGGGCCATCGCCCACCCCGAGCGGTCCGCGATGCTGCTCTCGCCGCCCTTCAGGGCCGTGGTGAGGGCCGTACGGCCGCTGATCCGGCTGCTGAACGCGGTGAGCAACGCCCTCGTACGACTGTGCCGGGTCACCCCGCGCGACGAGCTGGCCTCCGTCCACAACCGGGAGCAGCTCACCCATCTGGTGGCGGAGTCCGAGCGGCTCGGCCTGATCAGCGAGACGGACTCGGAGCTGCTGACGCGTTCGCTGACCGAACCGCAGACCCCGGTACGGGAGCTGCAGGTGCCGGCGTCCGAGATCGTCTCGGTGGACGGCGACGCCGGCGTCGACGAGATCCTGCGCGTCGCCGCGGCCCGTGACCGCACCCGGCTCCTGGTCCGCGAGCACGGCACGGTTCTCGGCTCGGTGCACGCCCGTGACGCCGTGGTGGCCCGCGCCCGGGGACGGGCGGCCGGCGCCCGCGCCCTGGCCCGCCCGGTGCCCGAGCTGACGGACGACGCCACGGTCGCCGACGCGATCGACCTGCTGCGCCGCCGCCGGGCCTCGCTGGCCGTGGTCCGCGACGGCTCCGGGCGGCTCACCGGCATGGTGAGCCTGGACGATCTGCTGGCCCGCTTCCTGCAGCCGCGGACGGCGTAACGGCGGCCCCGGCGGGGCCTTCACCCGTCACCCGTTCATCCGGCGGCGTCGCTCGTTGTGCCAGGCGATGGCCCGCCGGATGTCCGGTTCATGCAGTCCGGTCCGGCAGGCGAGCCGCTCCATGGTGAGCGCCGGCGGGCCGGACGTCAGCACGCGGGTGATCTTGGCCGCCCAGAGCTCCTCCTGCACGAAGGGGCGACGCCGGTACATCTCGCGGATCGCGTCGAGGTGCGCCTCGCCGCACGCGGTCACCCGGCGCAGGCCGTCGCACCAGTCGTCGGTGGGGTGGGCGGAGGACGAGTCCGGAACGTATCCGCTCACCGCCTCACCGGCCGGGAAGGTTCTCGCACAGAGATCGCACAGCTCCAGCGGGAGGGTCCCGGAACGCCGTGCGTGCTTCCTGCGCTTCCACATCAGGGCTCCCGGTGGCCGGATGCGGCCAGCGTACTGCGGGACACCGGTGCCCGGCCCGGTGGGCGCCACGGTGTTTGTACCGGGGACGCACGGTGACCCGTCACCCTTCCCGGCAGCGTGGTGCGCGGCCGGAACAGGCGGGCGCGCATCAGCGGAACGGAAGGCCGACGGCCGGCATGAAGGTTTCCGATTACATCCTTCAGCGCTTGCGCGAGCGGGAGGCGGACCACGTCTTCGCCTATGCGGGCGACGGCATCAACGGCCTCCTGGCGGCGTGGGGACGGGCCGACGACAACCCGAGGTTCGTCCAGTCCCGGCACGAGGAGATGTCCGCGTTCCAGGCCGTCGGCTACGCGAAGTTCTCCGGCAGGGCCGGTGTCTGCGCGGCGACTTCGGGACCCGGCGCGATCCACCTGCTCAACGGCCTCTACGACGCGAAGCTCGACCACGTCCCCGTCGTCGCGCTGGTCGGACAGACCGACCGCAGCGCGATGGGCGGCTCGTACCAGCAGGAAGTCGACCTGCAGAACCTGTACGAGGACGTCGCCTCCGACTTCTGCGAGACGGCGATGGTGCCCGAGCAGCTGCCGAACCTCATCGACCGCGCCTTCCGCACCGCCTGCGCGCGGCGCACGGCCCGCACCCGCTGCCGGAACGCGCGGTGCGCCTCGTGTCCGGACGCCTCCCCGCCGACGGGACACACCGGCGGCCCGCCTGCGCCGTCGGCGGCGCGCCCGTGCCTCCCGGCGGGCGAGGCCGAAACGGTCACCGGGGGACGGGAGCGAGGGTGAGCGCGCCGTCGGTGCCGAGGGCGATGTCCACGCCGCTGATCCGGTCGAGCGTCTCCCGCAGCCAGGTCCGCTCCTCGTCCGCGGCGGGTTCCAGCCGCATCCGCCGCGCCCTCAGCGGCACCATGCGCAGCCCGGACGGCCGCCCGCCGTCCGGGGCCACCGACAGCAGACAGGCGAGCCGCAGGTCGTCGCGGTACTCCTCGTAGCCGGTGATCCCCTCGTAGTCGTCGACGAAGTCGCCGCAGCCGTACAGGATCAGCCGGCCGCGGTACATCTCGACCGGGCGGGGGTGGTGCGAGGAGTGGCCGTGGACGACGTCGACACCCCCGTCGACCAGCGTATGGGCGAAGCCCACATGGCTCCGTGGAACATGGTGGCCCCAGTTCGAGCCCCAGTGCACGGACACCACCACGGTGTCACCGGAACGCCTCGCCTGCCGTACCCGCCGGACGACCGCCTCCGCCGTGGTGGCCGAAGGCTCCGCGAGGTACGCCACTCCGGACCGCTCCGCCGTCGCCGCCCAGCCCGGCGGGATGCCGCTCGACATCGTCCCCAGGGCGAAGACCAGCACCCGGCCGCCGTTGACGGGGACCACCGCCGGCGCGTACGCCTCGTCGGCGTCCCGTCCCGCGCCCGCCGTCCTCAGACCCGCGCGGTGGAGCACGTCCAGCGTCTCCCGGAGCCCCGGGCGGCCGAAGTCGAGCACATGGTTGTTGGCCAGGACGCACACGTCGGGCCGCGCCACCGCCACGGCGGGCGCGTTGGCCGGGTTCATCCGGTAGTGGACGGCCTTCCCGGGCGCGAACGCGTCGCTCCGCGTGACGGAGGTCTCCAGATTGATGATCCGTACATCCGGGGCGGCCTCCTCCAGCACCTCCAGCGCCCGGCCCCACGGCCACGAGAAGGGGACCGGGCGGGGAACCGGGCCGCTCACGGCCTCCGCCAGCTCCACGTAGCCGCGGGCGTCCCGCATCCAGTCCTCCCGCAGCGCGGGATCGCCCGGGTACGGAAGGACCTGGTCGACACCACGCCCGAGCATCACGTCCCCGCACAGGAACAGCGTCACCGTCCCGGTGTCCATGCCTCCACCGTAGGACTACGGCACACCCAGTTCGAACAGGACGTATCCCGCGTACGAGCCGGAGGCCAGGGCCGCCGTGCCCAGCACCGTGGCCAGCGAGGGCCACCTCAGCCGGCGCATGGCCAGGGCGAGCGGGACGAACAGCGGGAACAGCGGGAGCAGATAGCGGGAGACGTTGCCGAAGTACTGCTGGGTCGCCATCACCATCAGGTACGACAGCACCGTGTACACGACGAGGACGACGGGCGGCCGCAGCCGCACCAGCAGCACCGTCAGCACCGGCACCAGCAGCACCACCCCGACCCCGATCAGGTCCTCCACGGGCATCGCGAACCGGTAGTCGAAGTGCCCGACGGGTACGGAGGTCAGCACGTCGAGACTGTGCCGGCCCCAGTCGAACTTGTGCGCCCAGGCGCCGTCCTGGAGCTTGTTGTAGCCGCCCCAGTCGCCCATCCGGTAGCCGACCCAGCCCAGGTAGCCGACCGCGCCCAGCGGGGCGATCGCCACCGCGGCCAGCGGGCGGCGGATGCCCTCCTCGCGGCGCCGCACCGCCAGCAGCCCGGCGACGGCGAGGGCGGCGACCAGGGTGACGGCGGTGGGCCGGGCGAGGCCGGCGGTGAAGGTCAGCACCCCGGCGGTGAGCCAGTGACGGGTCATCACGGCGTAGCAGGCCCAGGCGGCCAGCGCCGTGTACACGGACTCGGAGTACACCGCCCACTCCGCGCCGGAACCGGGCCACACGGCCCACAGCCCCACGGCGATCAGACCGGCCCTGCGCCCGCCGAGCCGGGCCGTGACGGCGTGGATCCCGAGCGCCGCGACGAAGGAGAACACGACCGACACGGTCATGCCGGCGCCGTACGGGCCGAGCCCGGTGACCTCCGAGACCATCCGCATCAGCGCCGGGTACAGCGGGAAGAACGCCGCCGAGTTGCCCTCGAGGGTGATCAGCCCGGTGGCGCCGGGTATCGGCTCCAGCGCCGGGTCGTAGCCGTGCAGGGCGATCTGCTGGTACCACCAGCCGTCCCAGCTGCCCAGGACGTCCCAGGTGTGGGCGCCGCCGCCGAAGCGCGGGTGCTTCTCACGGAAGTCGCCGGCCGAGTCCAGCAGGAACATGAAGACGGCGAAGCCCACGAGCTTCAGCACGCCGTACATCGCGAGGACGGGGCCGTAGTGCGCGGCGGCGCGGCGCAGCCGCTCGCGCGGGTCCGGGACGGCCGGCGGGGCGTCCTCGGGCCGGAGCACGGGGGACGGGGCCGGGTCGGCCTGGCCGGCCGGGGCGGTGGTCATGAGGTCGGGGATCCTGTCGTACGGCGGGAGCGGCGGCCGGGGAACACCCAGGCCCGCAGGAGAAGGAAGCGCAGCAGGGTCGCGGCGAGGTTGGCGGCGATCAGCGTCAGCAGCTCCACCCGGGGCCCGGCCCCGGGAGCCGTGCGGTGCAGCACGGCCAGCGAACCGCTGGTGAGGGCGAGGCCGACCAGGAACGCCGCCAGCCCCTTGAGCTGATGGCGCAGCACCCCGGTCCGGCCCCGCACCCCGAAGGTGAGCCGCCGGTTCGCGGCGGTGTTGGCGACGGCGCTGGCCAGCAGGGCCAGCGCGTTGGCCGCCTGGGCGCCCGAGACGGGCCGGAGCAGGCTGTACAGCAGCAGGTGGAACAGGGTGCTGGCCACCCCGACCGCGGCGAAGCGGACCAGCTGCGGGACCAGCGCGGGCGGCAGCCCGGCGGCCTCGTCGAGTTCCCCGGGGCGGCGCAGCGCGGCCAGCGGCAGCCGGCCGCCGGCCAGCGCACGTCCCAGCCGGGCCATGCCGCGCAGGTCCGCCAGCGCCGTGGACAGGATGTCGACCCGGCTGTCGGGGTCGTCCACCCAGTCCACCGGCACCTCGTGGATGCGCAGCCCGGCGCGCTCGGCTATCACCAGCAGCTCGGTGTCGAAGAACCACTCCCGGTCCTCGACCAGCGGCAGCAGCCGCTCGGCGACGTCCCGCCGTACCGCCTTGAAACCGCACTGGGCGTCGGAGAACCGCACGGCGAGGGCGCCGCGCAGCAGCCCGTTGTAGCAGCGGGAGATGATCTCCCGCTTCGGCCCGCGCACCACCCGGGAGCCACGGGCCAGGCGGGTGCCGATCGCGATGTCCGAGTGCCCGGAGATCAGCGGGGCCACCAGCGGCAGCAGGGCCGCGAGATCGGTGGACAGGTCCACGTCCAGATAGGCGAGCACCGGCGCGGACGACCGGGACCAGGCGGTGTGCAGGGCGCGGCCGCGGCCCTTCTCGGCCAGCCGTATCCACTCCGTCCCCGGCAGCTCCCGGGCCAGCCGCTCGGCGATCGCCGGGGTGCGGTCCGTGCTGGCGTTGTCGGCGACGGTGATCCGGAAGGTGTAGGGGAAGGTCTCCGTGAGGTGCGCGTGGAGCCGCCGGACGCAGGGCTCCAGGTCGTTCTCCTCGTTGTGCACGGGCACGACCACGTCCAGGACGGGTTCCGGATGGTGCGCCGACAGCGGCGCCCGGCGCTCCAGCGCCACCTGCGCCGCGGACGCGGCGGACGATCGGCGGTCGGTCGGTGCCGACCGCCTCGCGGTTCTCATGACGGGTTCACGGTCTCTTTCCGGCGTACGGCATGACGGGGCCCGGGGGGCATGCCGGATGCGCCCGAGTGATGGTCGGGGACACGGCCCGGTGCGGCTTTCGCCCACGGGCGGGACGGCGACGCGGTCTAACCGCTGCCGGGCGGCTCCTCGTCGGCCGAGGCGGAGGGCGACCGCGCCGGTGGCGTGGACGGCGGGGCGGTCGGCGGCGGTGCCGTCGTGGTCCGCCCGGTCGCGCCCTGTGCGGTGGACGGCGGGAGAGAGGTGGGCGTGCCGCCGTACCCGGGCGCCGTGGTGCCGGCGCCCGTGGTCCCGGGCGTGCTCGTCGGTGGCCGCGACACGCTCGGATCCGTGCTCGGGGCGGACGTCGCCGGCGCCGTGGACACCGGGGGCGGCGTCGGACCGGTCGCCGGCAGCGGCCCGCGGTCGGCGGGCAGGGACCGGGAGTCGGTGCCGGGCAGCAGGGCCAGCCCGACGCTCAGCCCGGCCACCGCGAGGGCCGACCCGCCGGCCCGCCACAGCAACCGGGACCGGCGGCGGACCCGGATGCCCTCGTACAGCCGCTCCTGGTGCTCGGACCGGAAGGGAGCCGGCCGCCGGGTGTCGCGCATCATGCGCGTCAGCTCACGCTCGAAGTCGTCCATCGCTTCTCCCTTCACCCCACGGGCCTGACGGAGTCGGACAGGATCTGCCGCAGCCGCGCCACCCCGCGCGACGCGTGGGAGCGCGCGGTGCCCACCGGGCAGCCGAGGGCCTGCGCCACCTGCCCCTCGGGCAGGTCCTCGCAGTAGCGCAGCACCACCGCGGCCCGCTGCCGCGGCGGCAGCAGCGCCAGCGCGGCCTCCAGCCGCGAGCGCTCCGCGACGGCCGACGACACGTCACCCGGCCCGGCCCGGTCGGGCAGCTCGCCCACCGGGCGCTCCCCCCACCAGCGGCGGCGGGCCGAACGGGCCGCCATCCGCACCAGCACCTGGCGCACGTACGCCTCCGGGGCCTGCTCGGCGACCCTCGGCCAGACGAACCACAGCTTCACCAGGGCCTCCTGGACGAGGTCCTCGGCGCGCTGCCGGTCGCCGCCGGTGAGCAGCCGCGCGACATGGAGCAGCGCCGGCCAGCGGGCGGCCACGAACTCGTCGAAGCCGTCCACCCGAAACCGCTCCATCCCCACCGCCCCGTGTCCGAACAACCCCTTACACCTGAGACAAAGACTCATGACCCGGCGAAACGATGCACCCAAGTGCTGTGATCCGCCTCACTTCGAGCGCGCCTCACTTCGAACGCGTCTCACCCCCGGACACGCGAAAGGGCGGGCCGTACGTCCATGACCGCGTCACAGCGATCGACGGACGTACGACCCGCCCCGGGGCGGTGGCCGGTCCTGCCTACGTACGGTCACCCTTCGGCTTGCCCCGCTGGTCCGGGGTGCCGTGCGGCGGCGGGCTGGACGGCTGCGGCGAGGTGGCGGGCGAGACGGGGGACCCGGCCCGGCCGGCGCCCTGCTCGGGGCGCAGCGCGCCGGGGTCGCCCGACGTCGGCTCGGCGCCCGCGTTCAACTGCTCCAGCCGGGCCGACAGCAGCTGGGTCGCCGGGACCCGGTCGGCGTGCGACCGCTCGTAGGCCAGCAGCTCCTCGACCTCGCCCGCGGACAGCGAGCGGATCCGGCTCTCCAGCCCGCCGATGGGCAGATGGTCGTAATCGGGCAGCGGCAGGGTGTTGCGGGCGGGATCTGCCATGGCTCTCACTTCCCTTGTACGACATTGTCGGCCCGCCGACGGCGGACCGCCGGGGGAGCGGGACGGTCAGTGGCTGCCCGGTCCGCCACTGCCGAACGCCCCGCTGCTGTCCTCGTCCCAGCGGGGCCGCTCCTGCGACGCGCTCGTGCGGCTGCCGGCGTTGCCGTGGCCCTTCAGCTCGTGCGGCAGCAGCCGCTCGTCGCTCCTGGGCACCTCGTCCGGCTCCCGCCGCTCCCGTACCTCCCGGACCGGGCCGCCCTCGGGCATCCGGGGCTGCTCCTCCGGGCCGGGCCGGCGCACCTTGCTGTTCCTGACCCGGCGGCTGCCGAACACGAACATGCCGATCAGCAGCGCCACGACCACCACACCCGCCACCACGAGCCCCGCACCGAGGGCGCCGCGTCCCGCGGCGAGGTCGGCCGTCTCCATCCACGCGGTGTTCATCATGGCCCGCGAGTACCCCCGGTCACGTCCGCCAACCTGCCCATCTCACCGCGCCGCGCAGGTGCCCGGTGCGGAGCCCCGAAAACCGCGCGGAACCCTTGCGGGCACCGGGTTTGACCCCCAGGGGCGGCGGCTACCCGCGAGGTGTGACGACGACATCCCAGGAAGAGCTGTTCCGGTTCCTGGAGGACCGTTTCGCGTGCGCCCAGGCATGCACCGAATGCGCGCGGGCCTGCGCGACGCGGGCGAGCCTCGTGGACCCGGACGGCACCGAGAACCAGGAACTCGTACGACGCAAGGGCATCATGTGCGCGGAGGTCTGCGACGCGACCTGCCGGGTGCTGTCCGAGCAGAACCAGGTGGACGAGGCGACCATCCGCGTCCAGGTGGAGTGGTGCCGCCAGGTGTGCCTGGAGAGCGCGCGGGTGTTCGACGACTGCTCCGGAGCGGAGGAGACGGCGCAGGCGTGCCGAGGCTGCGCACGGGCCTGCACGGAGTTTCTCGCCACGCTGAACTGACCCGTCGGTAAGCGATGCGGACCGGGCGTCGCGGCACCGTACAAACTCGGGCGAGTTGTCGCCATACTGGACGAGCCAGGGGAGGGCGCGGCGGACTGCGACGGGGGCGGGCGAAGGAGATGGGGGACAGCAGGCTGATCCATGGCCGGTACCGGCTGATCGACCGGATCGGACGCGGCGGCATGGGGGAGGTGTGGCGGGCACGGGACGAGTCACTGGGGCGGCAGGTCGCCGTGAAGTGCCTCAAACCGGTCGGCCCGCAGCAGGACCAGTCGTTCGGCCGGGTGCTGCGCGAGCGGTTCCGCCGGGAGGCCCGGGTGGCCGCGGCCCTGCAGCACCGGGGGATCACCGTCGTACACGACTTCGGGGAGTCCGAGGGCGTGCTCTATCTGGTGATGGAGCTGCTCCAGGGCCGCAACCTCAGCCAGCTCCTGGAGGACAACAAGCAGCACCCGCTGCCGGTCGACGAGGTGGTGGAGGTCGCCGAGCAGGTCGCCGCGGCCCTCGCCTACACCCACGACCAGGGCATCGTGCACCGGGACCTCAAGCCCGCCAACATCGTGCGGCTGGACGACGGCACGGTGAAGATCTGTGACTTCGGCATCGCCCGCCTCGGCCACGACATCGGCTTCACGTCCCGGCTGACCGGCACCGGCGTCGCCCTGGGCACCCCGCACTACATGTCACCGGAGCAGATCAGCGGCTCGGAGGTGGACCGGCGCAGCGACCTGTACTCCTTCGGCTGCGTGCTGTACGAGATCGCCACCGGTGTACCGCCGTTCGACCTCGACGACGCCTGGGCGATCCTCGTCGGGCACCGCGACACCCCGCCCCGCCCGCCACGCGGCCACCGTGCCGAACTGCCCGAGCGGCTGGAGCGCATCATCCTCGACCTGCTGGCCAAGGAGCCCGGCGGGCGACCGGACAGCGCCCGTGAACTGGCCCGCCGGATCGGCGCGCTGCGGGCCGCGGTGGCGGCCGGCCCGGGCCTCGCGGGCCCGCCCGGACGCGCGGCCCTTCCCCCACGCTTCGAGGAGCCCGAGCCGGTGGGGCGCGCGGCCCGGCTGCCGTCCTGGACCCGCGGCATGACCACCGGACACAAGCCGGCCGGAGCGGGACCGCGTGCCGCGCCCCCCGACCCGGCGGCCGGCCTGTCCGGCGAGTGGATCGCCCGCCCCGTCACCGGCCCCCGCGCGCAGCCCGCGGCGGACGAGCCGCCCGCCCCCGCACCGGAGGCGCTGACCGCCCTGGCCGGACGGCACAACGCGGGCCTGAGCCTGGGCCGCCTCGGCCGCTGGACGGAGGCGGGGGAGGTGCACCGCGCGGTCGCCGCCGAGCGCGAGCACCTCCTCGGCCCCGACCACCCCGACACCCTCGCCAGCCGCTACGAGGTCGCGTTCACCCTCAGCCGCACCGGCCGCGCCGCCGACGCGCTGCGCGCCTACAAGCAGGTCGCCGAGGCCCGCATCCGCGCGCTCGGCCCCGAGCACCCCGACACCCTCGCCGCCCGCCAGGAGATGGCGTACGCCCTGGCCCAGCTGGGCCGCCCCTTCGACGCCCACCAGGTCTACCTGTCGGTGCTCGCCGCCCGCGAGCGGACCACGGGCCCCGACCACCCCGACACCCTGCGCTGCCGCCACAACCTCGCCTTCAGCCTCAGCCGGCTCGGCCGCCTGGAGGACTCGTACGGCATGGCGTGCGAGGTGGCCGCCGCCCGCGCCCGGGTGCTCGGACCCGAGCACCCCGACACCCTCGTCACCCGGTACGACGTCGCCTACGCCCTCGGTCGGCTGGGCCGCTGGACCGAGGCCCTGGAGATCTACCGCGAGGTCGCCGAGGCCCGGGCCAGGGCCCTCGGCCCGGACCACGCCGACACCCTCGCCGCCCGCTACGAGACCGGGATCAGCCTGGGCCGGCTCGGCCGCACCGGCCAGGCGCTCGATCTCTACCGCGGCCTCGTCGAGGACCGCACCCGCGTCCAGGGACCCACCCACCCCGAGACCCTGCGCGCCCGGCACGGCATCGGCGTCAACCTCGGCCGGCTCGGCCGCTGGGTGGACGCCCTCGCCGAGTCCCGTGAGGTGTGCGCGCTGCGTGAGCGGGTCCTCGGCCCCGACCACCCGGACACCCTGGTCAGCCGCCGCGAGGTGGCCGTCGGGCTGGGCTGGCTGGGCCGCTGGGCGGACGCGCTGGCCGAGTACCGGCGGGTCGCCGAGACCCGTGAACGCGTCCTCGGCGCGGACCACGCCGACACCCTCGCCGCCCGCAACGACGAGGCCCACTGCCTGGAGCGGCTGGGCCGCGGCGCGGAGGCGGCCGAGCTGTACCGCCGGGTGGCGGCACTGCGGCAGCAGTGGGCGGCCGGCGGGGCGTGAGAACCCGGCCCGTCTCCGGCCGGTGCGGACGTTGTCGCCGTTCGACGTACTGGCGGACGATCGCCCATGGTGCTCCGCCACATGTGGCCGAGAAGCACGAGGGCGGCCACATGTGCCCGTGCGTGATGGTGAGGTCGATGCGGCCGGTGGACTCTCCCCGGCCTTCGACCGGGAGGCACCCCCAGCCGTATCCGGTGGACGGAGACACGCTTGAGGCTGTTGACCGGCTCAGACCCACGCTTGGAAGGCAGGACGGGCTCAGTGGGTGTTCGCACCGGACACAGCGACGGCCAGAGGGATGCCCTGGGCCTCGGACAGCACGTGCAGTCCAGCTCGCCCGGCACGCCGAGTCCGTCCGGGATCGTCCGGTGGAGCCGACGCCACAGCCGCGCCCGGGTCCACCGTGGACAAGGGTTCTGCCACCCCGCCCCGCCCGACCTGGGCCAACGGTCACGGCGTCGGGTCGGGAGGGCCCAGCTGGGCCAGTGCGGTGGCGCTCGGGCTGCCGGGATCTGCGGTGTAGAGCACCAGCCGCAGGCTGGTACCGGGCATGAGCAGGGTCTGACGGTCCAGTTCCAGCTCGCCGAGCTCCGGATGATGCAGGCGTTTGCGCAGCGTCGGCCGGGGGCGCACGTCGTGGCTGCGCCAGCCGGCGACGAAGTCCGGGTCGTGCGCGGCGTACTCGTTGACCAGCTCGCCCAGCGCACGGTCCGCCGGGTGGCGGGCGCCGGCCGCGCGCAGGTGGGCGGCGGACTGCCGGGCGAAGTCGCCTTCCGCGCCGACGGGTGCCGAGCAGAGGGTGCCGCCCAGCCGGATGGCGAGGCGCACGGTGTTGCGCTCGTGGACGGGCAGCCGCGCGAAGTCGATGATCAACGCGGCCGCCGCAGCGTTCCAGGCCACGATGTCCTCCAGGTCGTTCACCAGGTAGGCGGGTATCGGCCCGAGCCGGTGCAGCAGTCGGCGTGCATCGGCAGGCACCGGCGCACGATCGGCGTCCGTACTGGGCGGGATCTGCCCGGCGAGCCGCGCCAGGTGCTCACGCTCTGTGGTGGTGAGGCGCAGCGCCGTGCCCAGCGCGGTCAGCACCTGCGGCGACGGACGCGGCGCGCGGGCCTGCTCCAGTCGCTCGTAGTAGCTGGTGGACACCCCGGCCAGGGCGGCCACCTCTTCCCGGCGCAGCCCGGGGGTGCGCCGTGCACGCAGGCCGGGTGGGTGGACGGCCGTGGTCGGCATCCGGGCCGGGTGCAGCGCCTCGCGTCGGCGGCGCAGGAAGTCGGCCAGTTCTCCTCTGCTCACCCGGCCAGGTTGGCACAACGGCACTCGGCTTAGCCACGGACCAGTGGTCCGGGGCTCACTGGTGCGTTCCACGGTGCCGCCCCGTGCGCCCACTCTGGTGCGGTCACACGACCTGCTGAACGCTGGAGAACCACCGTGCCACCACGCACTTGCGAAGAGACCTTCCGCCGGCTGCTGGAGCTGCTGCCGGCCAAGGACATGGATGCCATCGCCGATCTGTGGGCGGAGCACGGCACCGCCGAGTTCCCCTTCGCCGAAGGGGCCTCACCGAAACAGCTGACCGGACGTGAGGCCGTCCGGGACTATCTGGCCGGCTACCCGGACCTGATGGACGTGCAGGCGATCCCGACCGTCACCGTGCACCACACGGACCAGCCGGACACCATCGTGGTGGAGTTCACCGCACACGGCCGCACGGTGGCCACCGACGAGCCGTACCAGTTGGACTACATCACGGTGCTCACCACCCACCACGGCCTGATCACCCGTTACCGGGACTACTGGAACCCGCTGACCGCCGCCTCAGCGGCCGGCACGCTGCCCGAACTGCTCGGCTCGCTGCGTTCGCAGGCCATCCGATGACCGGCGTGCTGATCACCGGCGGCACCGGGAAGACGGGCAGCACCCTGGCCGGACTGCTCCGCAAAAGCGGTGTACCGGTCCGGGTGGCCAGCCGCACCCCACCGGCCGACGCCCCGGACGCGGTTCGGTTCGACTGGAACGACCCGGCCACCCATCCGGCCGCGCTGCACGGGATGGACCAGGTCTACCTGGTGCCTCCGGTGAACACCACGGACCCGATGCCGCTGGTCGAACCGTTCTTGGCCGAGGCCGAACGCCTCGGCGTGCGCCGGGTGGTGCTGCTCGGCTCCGCCATCGTGCTGCCCGATGCCCCCGGCGCGCTGGAACTGGCCGCGCACGTGCGGGCCCGGCCCGGATGGGTGGTGCTGCGCCCCTCCGGGTTCATGCAGAACTTCCTGGCCCCCCACCCGCTGGGTGAGCGGATCCGGCGACGCGGCGAGATCCGCACCGCCGCCGGAACCGGCCGGGTGGGCTGGATCGACGCACGAGACATCGCGGCGGCCGCCGCCGCACTACTGACCGACCCCGACGGCCACCCCGACGACCGGCGTGACCACCTGCTCACCGGGCCGAGGGCGCTGAGCTACCAGGACGCGGCACAGATCATCACCCACCACACCGGGCGACCGGTCCGGGTCGTGCCCCTCGGGGTCGCCGAGCAGGCGGACACCTACCGTGCGTCCGGCATGCCGGACGCCTTCGCGAACGCCCTCGCCGCCGTCGACGCCGACATCCGAACCGGCCGGGACGACCAGGTCAGCACTGCGGTGCTGGACCTGACCGGCCGCCCGCCCCGCACCTTCGCCGAGTTCGTCCAGGACCACGCGTCCCAGTGGGCGAACACCGGGACCCCCGAAGACTGACCGACACCTGTCTTCGAAGAACCGGGCCGAGGCCCGCCTCGAGGCCGCACGCCGGCACGCCGAGGTCGCCGACCGGCGCCGGGACCGGCACCCCAAGGCATCCACCCGGATCATCCGCGACAGCCAAGCGGTGTACGGGGAAGCTCGCGGTGTCCGGTCTCGGCCGTACCCGGCCGGCCAGGTCCGTGCACGACGCGGGATGGTCCGCGTTCGTCGGCCTGCGGATTTCGGGACGGCCCCGAACCGCTGCGCGACCGTGCCCCGACGCAGCCCGCGACGCCCTGCCCGAAGGACGTCGTATCGTCGCCGCCGGCCGGGTGGAGACGCCGAACGCCTCGTGGAGCGCCGGTGAGACCGCAGCGGAAGTCCCGGCACAGCGCGGTGGAGCAGGAAGCCCCCGGAAGGGTCGGTCGGGCCGGAAGCCCTGGACTTCGGGCCAGGGAGCATGTCAAGAAGAACCATGACCGCACCCGAGGGACCCCGGACATACGACGTCGTCATCGTCGGCGGAGGCCACAACGGCCTCGTCGCCGCCGCCTACCTCGCCCGGGCCGGGCGCTCCGTGCTGGTGCTGGAGCGGCTGGACCACACCGGCGGGGCAGCGGTGTCCACCCGCCCGTTCCCCGGTGTCGACGCACGGCTGTCCCGGTACTCGTACCTGGTCAGCCTGCTGCCCCGGAAGATCATTGAGGATCTGGGGCTCGACTTCCGGCTGAGCACCCGCACCATCTCCTCGTACACCCCCGCCGAACGCGACGGACGGCCCACCGGGCTGCTCGTCGGCGGCGGCGAGCAGCGCACCCGCGAGGCGTTCGCCCGGCTCACCGGCTCCGAGAGCGAGTACCGGGCCTGGCAGCGCTTCTACGACATGACCGGCCGCGTCGCCCGCAGCGTCTTCCCGACCCTCACCGAGCCGCTGCCCACCCGCGACGAGCTGCGCCGCACGGTCGGCGACGAGGAGGCCTGGCGGACCCTGTTCGAGGAACCCGTCGGCGTCGCCGTCGAGGAGCACTTCGCAGACGACCTGGTGCGCGGTGTCGTCCTCACCGACGCCCTCATCGGCACCTTCGCCGACGCCCACGACCCCTCGCTGAAGCAGAACCGCTGCTTCCTCTACCACGTCATCGGCGGCGGCACCGGCGCCTGGGACGTACCGGTCGGCGGCATGGGCGCCCTCACCGGCGCGCTGGCCGACGCCGCCCGCGCCGCCGGAGCGGTCATCGCCACCGGCCACGAGGCGGTGCGCGTCGACACCGACGGCCGCACCGCCGAGGTCACCCACCGCACGGCCGACGGCGAGGGCGTCGCCGCCGCGCGGCACGTCCTGGTGAACGCCTCCCCGCGGGAACTGGCGGCCCTCACCGGCGACACGCCCCCGCCGCCCGCCGAGGGCGCCCAGCTCAAGGTGAACATGCTGCTCAAGCGGCTGCCCAGGCTGCGCGACACCTCCGTCGACCCGCGTGAGGCGTTCGCCGGCACCTTCCACATCGCCGAGGGGTACGGGCAACTGGCCGCCGCGCACGCCCAGGCCGCCGCCGGTGAGCTGCCCGCCGTCCCACCCTCCGAGATCTACTGCCACTCGCTCACCGACCCGACGATCCTCGGCCCGGACCTGGCCGCCCGGGGCTACCAGACACTCACCCTGTTCGGACTGCACACCCCCGCGCGGCTGTTCGAGCGGGACAACGACGCCGTGCGCGAGGAACTCCTGAAGTCGACGCTCGCCCAGCTCGACGCCCATCTGGCCGAACCCCTCGCCGACTGCATGGCCACCGACGCCGACGGCCGCCCGTGCCTGGAGGCCCGGTCCCCGCTGGACCTGGAACGCGACCTCGGCCTGCCCGGAGGCAACATCTTCCACCGCGAACTGTCCTGGCCCCACGCCCAGGACGGCACCGGCCGCTGGGGCGTGGAGACCCGGCACGCCAATGTCCTGCTCTGCGGCGCGGGCGCCGTGCGCGGCGGCGGGGTGAGTGGAGTGCCGGGACACAACGCGGCCATGGCGGTGCTGGAGGCAGGGGAGGCGTGACGCGTCGGCTCAGTCGGCCGACCGGGCCCAGCCCTTTGCCCGTACGCCTGCCGCGTCCGCCCGGCGCCGCTCGTCGAACAGCCGCCCGCCGGGCGTCTCGACGCGCACCCCGTCGACGTAGGCGCCGCGCCCGACGTACAGCCGGTCCGTCGTGTACCGCCAGCGCAGGGTGAGGCCCGGCGCGGCGGGCAGGGCGGCGGTGAGTTCGTGCCAGACCCGGCCCGACCAGCCGGTGGCCGTGCCCGACGGGTGCGGCTCCGGCTCCCCGCCCCGGCGCTTCGTGGTGAACGGCACCGCCCGCCAGACCGTACCGCCGTCCACGGACGCCTCCAGGACGAGGACGTCGGCGCGGGGCTCCGTGTCCCACCACAGTGAGCAGCGCAGCCGCGCCTCACCGGACGAGGTGTCCAGCGCGGGCAGGGTGAGGGTCGCCGTCGCCGAGCTCGCCGTCCCGGAGAACCATGCCGTACGCCCCTGCGCCGGGCGGACCGGCACCGCCCGCGCCAACCGGTTCGCGGCGGCCACCCGAGGAGCCGAACCGGAGCGCCAACCACGCACCGGATGCACGGAGTTGCCCAGCACCACGAGGAACGAGTCGGTCGTCGGGTCGAGCACCAGGGAGGTCCCGGTGAAGCCGGTGTGACCCGCCGTGCGCGGGGTGGCCATCGCGCCCATGTACCAGTGCTGGTACAGCTCGAAGCCCAGACCGTGCTCGTCCCCGGGGAAGGCGGTGTTGAAATCGGTGAACATCAGCTCCACCGACTCCGGTGTCAGGATCCGCTCCCGGCCGTGGACACCGCCGTCGAGCAGGGTCCGCCCGAGGACCGCCAGGTCCCAGGCGTCGGAGAACACGCCCGCGTGGCCGGCGACCCCGCCCAGGCTGTAGGCGTTCTCGTCGTGCACCTCGCCCCACACCAGCCCCCGGTCGAGCCCGGACCACGGCTTGCGGGCGTCCTCCGTGGCCGCGATCCGCGGCTTCCAGGAGGCGGGAGGGTTGTAGCGGGTGCGGCGCATGCCCAGTGGGCCGGTGATCTCCTCGCGCAGGAGGACGTCGAGGGTGCGGCCGGTGACCTTCTCCAGCACCAGCTGGAGCGAGATCAGGTTCAGGTCCGAGTACAGATAGGCGGTCCCGGGCGGACTGGCCGGTGTCTCGTCGTAGACGAGTTGGACCTTCTCCTCGTACGTGGGCGCGTCGTACAGCGGGATCCAGGCGCGGAAACCCGAGGTGTGGGTGAGAAGCTGACGGATCGTCACGTCATGCTTGCCCGCGCGCCCGAAGTCCGGCAGATACGAGGCGACGGCCGCCTCCAGCCCCAGCGCGCCCCGTTCGATCTGCTGCACGGCGAGGATCGAGGTGAACAGCTTGGACACCGAGGCCAGGTCGAAGATGGTGTCCTCGGCCATGGGGATCCGCTGGTCCGCCGGGAACTCGACGCCGGTGTCGGTCGCTTCGTCGTACGCCCGGTAGCGCACCGCCATGCCGATGGGCCGGTGCAGCGCGACGGTGTCGCCGCGTCCGGCGAGCAGGACGGCGCCCGCGTACCAGGGGTGCTCGGGGGAGGGGGCGAGGAACGTCTCGGCGTCGGTGACGAGCTGCCGCAGAGGCGCGGCCAGCAGTCCGGCGCGCCGGGCCGATCCGTACCGCAGGGCCGGCCGGCCGCCGCGCGACGGCACCGCCGCCGACGCCGGATCGGCGGGGAGGGAGGCGAAGGCCAGCGCGCCGCCCAAGGGCAGCGCGCCTTGGCCCAGTTGGCGTCGGGTGATGCTTCTCGCCCCTTCGTCCGCCATCAGGTTCCTCCCGGGTCCTGGCCCTGCGCGGGCTGAAAGAATTCTTCGGGGATCGCCTTGCGGGTGAAACTTTCCTGTCGGGTGCGGGCTGTGTCAATGGGACGTGCGCGGTCGCTCCGCCCCGAGGTGGACGACTCCAGACGTAGTACTCTGGCTGAAGTGGTGTGACGGGTCGTGCTGCGGACGGAGTGGTGGCAGTGGTCAGACGGAACGAGCAGCGGCGGGCTGCCCTGGTGGACGCCGCGATCGAGGTGCTGGCCCGCGAGGGCGCCCGAGGGCTGACGTTCCGGGCGGTGGACACCGAGGCCGCCGTACCCGTCGGCACCGCGTCGAACTACTTCGCCTCGCGCGACGACCTGCTCACCCAGGCCGGCGCCCGGGTCTACGAGCGGCTCCAGCCCGACGAGGAGATCATCGCCCGGCAGCGGGCCGCCGGGCGCGACCGGGAGGTCTACGCCGGGCTGATGCGGGAAGTGGTCGGCCGTGTCGCCGCCTTCCGCACCGGATACCTCGCCCTGCTCGAACTCCGGCTGGAGGCCACCCGCCGGCCCGAACTCCGCGAGGTGCTCACCGAGCGGGTCCGTGCCGACGTCGAGGCCAACGTCCGCTACCACGAGGGGTCGGGCCTCCCCGGCGACGCCATGGCCGTCAAGCTGCTGTACCTGGCGCTGAACTGGCTGATCGTCGAACAGCTCACCCTGCCGGACGTCTTCACCCCGGACGAGCGCGAGCGGCTGGTGACGGCCGCGGTCGAGCGGATCGTGGCCGCCGAGTAGCCCGGACGGTTCTCAGCCCCGGTTCTCGCGCAGGTCCACGATCCGCCGGATCTTGCCCACCGAGCGCTCCAGCGTCTCCGGGTCGACGATCTCCACGTCCACCGAAACGCCGATGCCGTCCTTCACGGCCGCCACGATCGACCGAGCGGCCCTGTCCCGCGTCGTGGTGTCCGCGCCGGGACGGGCCTCCGCGCGGACGGTGAGGGAGTCCATACGGCCCTCGGTGGTGAGGCGGAGCTGGAAGTGCGGTGCCACGCCCGGTGTGCGCAGCACGATCTCCTCGATCTGCGTGGGGAAGAGGTTCACCCCGCGCAGGATCACCATGTCGTCGCTGCGGCCCGTGACCTTCTCCATCCGCCGGAACACCCGTGCGGTGCCCGGCAGCAGACGGGTCAGGTCCCGCGTCCGGTACCGGACGATCGGCATCGCCTCCTTGGTGAGCGAGGTGAAGACCAGTTCACCCCGCTCGCCCTCCGGAAGGACCTCGCCGGTGAAGGGGTCGACGACCTCCGGGAAGAAGTGGTCCTCCCAGATGTGCAGACCGTCCTTGGTCTCCACGCACTCCTGCGCGACACCCGGTCCGATCACCTCCGACAGTCCGTATATGTCGACCGCGTCGATCGCGAACCGCTCCTCGATCTCCTGCCGCATCCGCTCCGTCCACGGCTCCGCGCCGAAGATCCCCACACGCAGCGAGGTGGAGCGCGGGTCGACACCCTGCCGCTCGAACTCGTCGAGCAGGGTGAGCATGTAGGACGGGGTCACCATGATGATCTCGGGCTTCAGGTCCTGGATCAGCGTCACCTGGCGGGACGTCATCCCGCCGGACGCGGGGATCACCGTGCAGCCGAGCCGTTCGGCGCCGTAGTGGGCGCCCAGACCACCAGTGAACAGGCCATAGCCGTAGGCCACATGTGCCGTGTCCCCGGGTCGGCCGCCCGCCGCGCGGATGGAACGGGCCACCATGTCGGCCCACATGGAAAGGTCACCCTCCGTGTAGCCGACGACCGTGGGGCGTCCGGTGGTGCCGCTGGAGGCGTGGATACGGCGAACACGGTCGCGGTCCACCGCGAACATGCCGTACGGGTAGTTCTCCCGCAGGTCCGCCTTGGTGGTGAACGGGAAACGGGCCAGATCGGACAGCGAACGGCAGTCGTCCGGGTGGACGCCCGCCCGGTCGAAGGACTCCCGGTAGAACGGAACATGGTCGTACGCGTGCCGCAACGAGCTCCGCAGCCGCTCCAGCTGGAGCGCCCGCAGGCCCTCGAGGTCGAGCCGTTCCGCCGGGTCCAGCAGGTCCGTCGCCTCCGTCATCAGGACGTTCTCCTCACCAGTCGGGCAATCGCGCCAATCCGGGCGACCGATCATTCGGTCGATCCACCGGAATCAGTAAGTCAGCCCACGCCTCCCGGAGCAAGAGCCCGGCCTGCACATTTTCCCGCGTCGGCGTTCCTCATGGGGCCGGTGCGGCGGAGCCCCCGCCCCGCGGTCCGTACGCCGTCATGAAGCGGTCGCGGAACTCGTCCATGGCCCAGCGCGGAGCGTCGGACGCGGGCTTGAGGCCGTCGGTCCAGTTCCAGCCGGCCACCCGGTCCAGCACCTTCGGGTCCTTGGCGACGATCGTGACGGGCACGTCCCTGCTGGTGCTCCCGGCGGTGACGGTGGGCACCGGCTGGTGGTCGCCGAGGAACACCAGGACCGTGTTCTCGTCGCCGTACCGCTCGACCCACTCGGTGAGGCTTCGCAGCGAGTACTCGACGGCCCGCCGGTACTCGGTGCGCACCTTCTCCGGGTCCTTCCAGACCTCCTTCGGGTCCGTGCCCTCCTTCTTGATCCCGTGGAACACCGAGCCGTCGCCGAGGTCGTCCCAGTCGATCATGCGCGCGATGGGGGACCAGGGGTTGTGGCTGGAGGCGAGGATGATCTCAGCCATGATCGGCTCGCGGTCCTTCCTGCCGTGCTCCAGCCGCTCGAAGGCCTCCAGGCTGAACTGGTCGGGCACGGGGGTCCAGCTGAAGTACGGGCCGTGGTAGCCGAGGTGCTCGGAGTCGTAGATGTGGTCCAGGCCGAAGAACTCGCCCTCCGGCCAGGCCCGCCGCACCCCGGGCACAATGCCGACGGTCCGCCAGTCGCCGGTCTTGCGGAAGTAGTTGGTCAGGGTCATGCGGTCACTGGTGGTCAGACTGCGGTAGCGCTGCTGGTTCTTGATCCACAGGCCGGACAGGAAGGTGGAGTGCGCGAGCCAGCTGCCGGCGCCGGTCACCGGGGACTTCAGCCAGCCGCTGCGGGAGGCGAAACCGGCGTCCTCCAGCCTCCGGGTACCGTCCTCCAGTGCCGCGTCGAACGGTCCCGCCATCGCAGGGTCGTCGATCGCGACCCGGCCGTAGCTCTCGATGAAGGTGAACAGGACGTCCTTGCCGCGCAGCCCGGTGAGCAGCCGGTCGGGCGGCGTCTTCGCGAAGGCGTCGACGGCGGCCTCCTTCTCGAAGACCCGCGCGTCGCGCAGGCCCGCGCGCACCTGCTCCACCCGGTTGCCCAGCATCTCCGCGGTGCCCTTGGTGGCGACCGGCACACCGGTGACCTGCACGCCCAGCGTGACACAGGTGATCCAGGCGACGCCCAGGACCAGCGTCGTGCGGACGGCGACGGGACGGTGGCGGACCATCAGATTGGTCAGCCGCACCGTCGCCAGCGTCATCAGCACCAGCAGGGCCACGAACAGCGCGATCACCCCGACCACGGCCAGCACCTGCCCGCCCCGGCCGAACGACTCCCGGACGAAGTCCGTCGCGTCGTCCAGCAGGATCCAGTCGAGCACCAGGTCGAAGGGCCGGGCCAGCACCTGGTGGAAGCCCATGTCCACGAACTTCAGGACGGTGAGCAGACCGAGCAGGACACCCGAGACCACCGCCGCGATCCGCCGCCACCTCGACGGCAGCGCGAGCAGCAGCGTGGCGAGCAGGACGCCCTCGGCGGGCAGCCGGACGAACGCGCTGACGTCGAGGCGTTCCACCCGGTTCGGCACGAGAAGCGCGAAGAGCACCAGCGCCCCGGCGAGCACGGTCGTCCCGGCGGTGACACCGCGCGCCGTACGCGGCCACCGGTGCCGCCAGCCGAACCAGCCCGGTGGCGTGACCACCGACGGTGTGCTCCCGGCGGTCTCCTCGGGCGCGGCCGGGTCGTCGCCCCGGTCCGCTCCGCCCTCGGTGGTGTCCGGCAGCCGACGGGGGCGAATGAAGAGCGACACCCGGAGGGTCCTTCCGTGCGGTCCTGCGATGGCATGGCGGACAGGACCCGGTGAGCGGGCCCGCCCCCACCAGTACGTCGGCACGTCGCCGTGGGTTCAAAGCGTGCAGGACCGGTTTGATCCGACCGTCCCGGATCCTCGCGGAAAGGTGTTCCTCGCGGCCTGTCGGGGGCAGGAACCGATCGCTAGGCTGGCCCGCGGACGACGGTAATCGGGAGGAGCACGGACGTGGCCGAGAGCACCACCCAGCAGCGCCCGCTCATGGGCTGGGACAAGCCGGAGCTGGACCTCAGCAACGCGCAGTGGCAGTCCAGCAGCCGTGGCCTGGGCGATGTCCAGATCGCCTTCGTGGAGGGCTTCATCGCCATGCGCAACAGTGGCAGTCCGGAGAGCCCTTCCCTGATCTTCACCCCCGCCGAGTGGGGCGCGTTCGTGTCGGGAGCGCGGGAGGGGGAGTTCGACCTGACGTGAGCGGTGTCGCCGCCGCGGGGTGTTCCGCGCGTTTTTCCGGACACGCGATCCGAAGTGCCGCCCCCGGTCCGCACCTGAGTCGGGCCGGCCGGGGAAGGTGAAGGCCGAAGGTCGTTTCCCGGAGGCGAGGAACCATGAACAACCAGCCGGTCGTCGCGGCGGTCGACGGTTCGGACGACAGTCTGCGCGCCCTGGAGTGGGCCCTGGACGCCGCACGTCGGCGCGAGGCCCCGCTGCGGATCGTGCACGTACGCCAGTACGCGCCCTGGACGCAGCCCGAGGTACTGGCGGCCGGGCCGCCCGACCCCGACGCGGACCCGGTCCTCGACCAGGTCCGCGACCACCTGGCACAGCGCGGCGGCCCGCCCGCCGTCGAGTACGTCGCGCTGGAGGGGGCGCCCGGGGTGCTGCTGCCCGAAGCGGGGGCCACGGCCCGGCTGCTGGTGCTCGGCTCCCGCGGCCGCGGGGGCTTCGCCAGCCTGCTGCTCGGCTCCAACTCCCTGGCCGCGGCCCGCGACGCCGAGTGCCCGGTCGTCGTCGTGCCCCGGCCCGGGCGCGGGGGCGGGGAGGGGACGCCGGCCGGGCCCGGCCGGCCCGTGGTGGTCGGCCTGAACGCCGACAGCCCCGACGAGGCCACGCTCGCCTTCGCCTTCGCGGAGGCGGCGCTGCGCGGTGCCCGGCTGCGGATCCTCGCCGCCTATCCGTGGCCCCTGCAGACCTGGATGCTGCCCGGGGAGATGCCCCCGCCGCAGGTCGACCAGGACGCCGTCGAGCACGAGACCCGCATCCTCGCCGACGGCTTCCTCGCCCCGCACCGCGAACGGCACCCCGAGGTCACCGCCGGGACCGACGTGCTGCCCGGGGACGCGGCCGGCCATCTGGTCGAGGCGTCGCAGGACGCCGAGCTGGTCGTCGTGGGACGGCACCGCCGCCGCCTGCTGGCTCCCGCCCGGATGATGGGCTCGGTGACCCAGGCGGTCCTGCTCCACGCGGTCAGCCCGGTCGCGGTCGTCCCCCCGGCTCCGGCGGAGGATTAGCCCCACCGCCCGGGGGCCCGCCACCACGAGCGGTGGCGGCGGTCCGGGTGGCCGGGGCGGGTGTCGCCCGACCGCCCGTACCCGGGTCCGGGCACGTACCATGGCGGCATGTCGTTCCTCCGCCGCCGCAGTGCCACGCCCGCCGGGCCCGACTTCGACGTACTGGCCATGGACCCGGGCGACTGGCCCGGCAATCTGGGCGCCGGGCTGCTGCCCGCCCCCGACGGAAGCTGCCAGGGCGTCTTCCTGCGCTACGACCTGTTCGGCGGCCGCGGCCCCGCGATGGTCATCGGCAATCTGCCCGAGGGCTCCCCGGCCCGGGACATCCCGGAGGGCGAGATCCCCTTCGAGGTCGGGCAGCTGCTGCTGGCGCTGGAGAACGACGAGGAGATCACCGTCGTCGGCACCGAGGACGTGCCGGTGATGCAGGGCGACAACCTGCTGATCGTGCGCCGGGTCAAGCTCTCCGAGGGCCGGATCTCCTGTGTGCAGTTCGACCGCAGCGACAACGTCCTGGTGACCATCGCAGCCTGGGACCGCCCCATCACCGACGATCTGTACACCCTCCTCAAGCCGCTCCCCGCGGAGCTGTTCCAGCAGGGCTGACACCGCCCCGTACGGCGCGGGCGCCCCCGGACGACGTCCGGGGGCGCCTTTCGCCGATGTGCGGCCGGCCGCGGCTACGACGGCTTCACCGTCACGTCCGCCGCCCGGACGAAGCCGACCCGGTGGCCGAACTGGATCTCGTAGTACATCTCCTCGCCCCGCACCACCCGGTGGGACGCCTCGTCGAAGGTCACCGCGTAGTAGTACTCACCGGGCACCTTGCCCCCGGTCACGTACTTCTGGCCCTTGAGCACCGTGTACGGCAGCGGCGATACCGCCTGGGCCGGTACGCCCTCCGGGTAGGCGGCCTTCTCCGGGTACGCCCTTCCGTACACCGGCACCGAGTCGAGGCCCTTCTTCGGGGTGACGACCTCCCCCTTCGCGGGCACGGCGGTGGGGCGCTTCTCCGGGTTCTCGAACCAGGCCTTCCGGCCGAGGTACCAGATGGCGGTCCAGTCGCCCCAGCGGTCGGCGACCGCGTACTGCTGGCCCGTGGAGACCCGCGAGGACAGGTCGTTCACCCCGGTGGTCGGGGCGGAGCCGAGGCCGATGTCCCTGATCAGCGGGGAGTCCTCGTCGTGGTCGGAGTACAGCCGCACCGCGCTCGACCCGTGGGAGGCGCACGGCTCGCCCGCGGTCTCGCAGCCCGTGAAGACGGGCCGGTTGGCGGAGTGGTCGGGCCGGATCGTGACGACGCCCGCGTGCTCGCCGGCCGTGGCCTTCAGGGGCCTGTCCAGCAGTTCGAAGTAGTGCCGCCAGTCCCAGTACGGTCCGGGGTCGGTGTGCATGCCGGGGATGGTGGCGGCGGTGGTCCCCGGCACCGTGTCGTGGCCGAGGATGTGCTGCCGGTCCAGCGGGATGTCGTACCTCTCGGCGAGGTACTTCACCAGCCGGGCCGAGGACCGGTACATCGCCTCGGTGTACCAGGCGTCGGGATCCGCCAGGAAACCCTCGTGCTCCAGACCGATCGACCCCGCGTTGACGTACCAGTTGCCCGCGTGCCAGGCCACGTCCTTCGCCTTCACGTGCTGGGCGATGTGACCGTCCGTGGAGCGCAGACTGTATTGCCAGGACACATAGGTGGGGTCCTGCACCATGTCGAGGACGCCCTCCCAGGCGCCCTCCGTGTCATGGACGACGATGTACCGGATGCGCTGCGAGGCGGGCCGGTCGCCCAGGTCGTGGTTGCCGTAGTCGCCGTCGCCGAACTCCTCGTACGGCGCCGGGATCCACTCGCACGACACCGTCTTCGGGCACTCCGTCCCGGCGGCGGAGGCGGTGCGCAGTCCGGCACGCCCCAGCGCCGCGGTGTCGGGTGCGAGGCCCGGGCGGGCGTCCAGGGTCACCCGCTGTCCGGCGTCCGTGACCCGTGCCCCGCCGGCGCGGATCACCTCGTACACGTCGTGGGCGTACGCCGCCGCCGACGCGGTGTCGTCCGCGCCGGAGAAGAGGGCGACCGCCGCGTACCAGTCCGCGGGGTCGTCGCTCTCCGGCCCGCCCAGCCGGCGCTGGGCCTCGGCCAGCAGGGCGGCACCGCCCGCCACGTTCGCGGCCGGGTCCTCGCGCAGGCGTTCGGGGCTGAGGCCGGTCAGGCGGGCGGCTTCCGGCAGTGTGGTGAGCCGGTCCGGCAGTTCTTCGGTCCGGGCCGCTCGCGCCTCGGGATGCTTCGGCGGGCGGGCCTCGTCGCCGCGCGGGTCCTCCGTGCCGGAGGAGTGGTGGCCGGAGGCGTCGAGCGCGGTGCGGGCGTCCGTGAGGTGCATCGGTCCGTAGCCGCCGGTCACGCTCGGGGCGCCGCCGTGGGCGTCCCAGCGGGACTGCAGGTAGGAGACGCCCAGCAGCACGCTCTGCGGCACGCCGTACTCGGTGGCTGCCGTGGCGAACGCGTGCTGGAGGCGGGCGGTGCTCGGTGGGGTGGTGGAGGGGGCGGCGCCGAGCAGGGGCAGGGTGAGGGCGGCTGCGGCGAGGATGCGGACGGGTCGTCTCAATGCGGCCTCCTGGGACGGTGGGGCGTGCGACGGGAGCCGAGCGGTGCGTCAGTGGTACCGGTCTGCTGATGATCCGTCAATCTTGCCCAAGGAGGCGTGTATCGCTTTGCCGATCGGGGGGCGCGTCGGTTTCGTGGTGGCGGGTGCCGGGCCTGCGGTGCGCCAGTGGTGTATGCCGATGGTGCGGGGCGGGGGGTGCGCGGCCCGGCGTCTGCCGGGTGCCGCCGCGCCCACCCGTGTCGCACCGGCGGCACGATCGCCCGCAGCCGGGTCAGCGGGTGCCGACCGCCGCGCGTACGGCTCGGCGGGCCATCTGGCAGTCGTCGTGGAGGCGGCGGAGGAGGAGCCGGTGTTCCTCGCCGGACGGGGCCGCGGGGGAGGCGTCCTGCATCGAACGCTGTACGGCCGTCTCATAGGTACGGATCTCCCGGGTCAGCACCAGCATCAGGTTCACCAGGAAGGCGTCCCGTGAGGCGGGCCCCGCCGACTGGGCGATCTGGCTGATCTGACGCCGCGCCACCGGCGCGTCCCCCAGCACCGACCACAGCGTCGCCAGGTCGTAGCCCGGCAGGTACCAGCCCGCGTACTCCCAGTCCACCAGCACCGGACCGGCCGGTGAGATCAGGATGTTCGACAGCAGGGCGTCGCCGTGGCAGAACTGGCCCATGCCCTGCCGTCCGGTCGCCAGCGCGATGCCGTGCAGCAGCTTCTGCAGGTCGCCCAGGTCCCGGTCGGTGAGCAGACCCAGCTCGTGGTACCGGGAGATGCGGGCCGCGTAGTCCAGTGGCGCGTCGAACGTACCGGCCGGCGGCCGCCAGGAGTTCAGCCGGCAGATCGCGCCGAGTGCCGCCCTGATGTCCGCCCGCGGCGGTGCCTCCACAGGGTGCCGCTGGAGCGCGGCCACCCGGCCGGGCAGCCGCTCGATCACCAGCGTGCCGTTGTCCGGATCCGCCGCGATCAGCCGGGGCGCCCGCACGGGCGGGCGGTGCCGGACGAACGAGCGGTATGCCGCTATTTCGTGGCGGATCCGCTCGCTCCACGCGGGGGAGTGGTCCAGTAAGCACTTGGCGACCGCGGTGCTCCGGCCGGTGGTCCCGACCAGCAGGACGGACCGGCCGGTGCGGCGCAGCACCTGGACCGGGGCGAACTCCGGGCAGATGCGGTGCACCGACGCGATCGCCGTGCGCAGCTGGGCGCCCTGCGGGCCGGACAGGTCGAGCCTCCCGCTGAGCGGCTGGGTGCCCGGTCCCGCGGTACGCCGTACGTTGCCCGAGCCGAGCACGGGGTTCGCCGGGCGCGCGGGGGCGAGGTAGGGGCCGCTGTCCGACGGACGGGGGCGCAGCGGCCGGGGCGGGGCGGACACGGAGGACGATGCTGCGTACATGGGTGATACAGATCCCTTCGTGTGCCTGCGACGTCAGCGCACCACCCGGCCCGGCCGCCCGGACGCACCCTGGGGAATGCCCCTGGGGCGACGGGGTCGTGGTGGCGCGTTCCTACTCGACACCCGATGTCCCCTGGCACACCATCTGGCGCACCCTGGCGAACCCTGGCGAATAGTCGCCCGGCAACCCCCACCGGGCTACTGTCAACTCAGCCGAGAACCTGGGGGCTTGACGTGAGCGGACAACCCAACACCCGGCTCTCGGACCTGTTCGGCCTGGCCGGCTGGTCCAAGGGCGAACTCGCGAGGCTGGTCAACCGGCAGGCGGCGGCCATGGGCCACCCCCAGCTGGCGACCGACACCTCCCGGGTGCGGCGCTGGATCGACATGGGAGAGATCCCGCGCGATCCCGTACCGCGGGTGCTGGCGGCCCTGTTCACCGAGCGTCTCGGCCGTGTCGTGACCATCGAGGATCTCGGTCTGGTCCGGCACGGGCGTACGGGGAAACGGCCACGTCCCGGGAGTGCGGAACATCCCGACGGAGTGCCGTGGGCGCCCGAGCGGACAGCCGAGGTCCTCACCGAATTCACGGGAATGGACCTCATGCTCAACCGACGCGGCTTGGTGGGCGCGGGTGCCGCGCTCACCGCGGGCTCCGCACTCAGCAGCGCCATGCACGACTGGCTGCACACCGATCCGGCCCTGACCGCCGACGCTCCCCGACTCGACGACCCCCTGCGCGCAGAACCCGCCGGGTTCGACCGTTACGAGGCCGCCCCGATCGGCTCGCAGGAGATCGAGGAACTGGAGCGCTCCGTGGAGGTGTTCCGCGCCTGGGACGCCGCCCGGGGCGGCGGTCTCCAGCGCAAGGCGGTGGTCGGCCAGCTCAACGAGGTGGGCGGCATCCTCGCCTACCACCACCCACCCCATCTCCAGCGGCGCCTGTGGGGCGTCGCCGCCAACCTCGCCGTCCTCGCCGGCTGGATGTCGCACGACGTCGGCATGGAACCCACGGCCCAGAAGTACTTCGTCATCGCCGCCCACGCGGCCCGGGAGGGCGGTGACCGGCCGCGCGCCGGTGAGGCACTGTCCCGGGCGGCCCGGCAGATGGTGCACCTGGGCCGGCCCGACGAGGCGATGGACCTGATGAAGCTCGCCCAGTCCGGCTCGGGCGAGGAGGTCCTGCCCCGCACCCGCGCCATGTTCCACACCATCGAGGCCTGGGCACAGGCGTCCATGGGCAAGGGCCAGGCGATGCGCCGCACCCTGGGCCGGGCGGAGGACCTCTTCGTCTCCGACAAGGGGGACGTGCCGCCGCCGAACTGGATGCAGTTGTTCAACGAGGCGGACCTGTACGGCATGCAGGCCCTGGCCTACCGGACGCTCGCGGAGTTCGAGCCGGACGCGGCCGCGCACGCCCAGCACTACGCGGACAAGGCGCTGGCGCTGCGGGGCGAGGCGCAGCAGCGGTCGAAGATCTTCGACTTCCTGTCCATGGCCTCCGCGTGCTTCATCGCCGACGACCCCGAACAGGCGGACCGGTTCGCGCGCCTCGCCCTGGTGTCGATGGGCCAGAACTCCTCGCGCCGCACCTGGGACCGGCTGCGCCAGATGTACCGGCTCACCGCCGAGTACGCCTCGTACCCGAGGATCCAGGAGCTCAGGGAGGAGATCGAACTGGTGCTGCCCAGGCCCAGGGGCAAGGGCGGCAGCGCCCAGACGTGAGGGCGGCCCGGCCCGCGGGGCCCGCTACGGGGCGACCCGGGCGACGAGCACGCAGGCGGCGTCGTCGCGCTCCCGCTCGCCGAACTCCTCCGCCACCACCCGCACGCAGTCCTGTGCGGTGCGGGCGGCGGCGAAGCGCGGGGCCAGTGCGAGCAGACGGTGGACGGCCGTGGTTCCGGCGTGCCCGGGCACCAGCCCGTCGGTGTGCAGCAGCAGTACGTCGCCGGCTTCGAGGGTCTCCTCGGCCTGTCCGTAGGAGGCTCCCGAGACGGCGCCGAGCAGTACGCCGTCCGGCGCGTCCAGCGCCCGCCCCGTCCCGCCGCGGAACAGCAGCGGGGCGGGGTGCCCGGCCTGCGCCCACAGCAGTGAACGGGTGTTGGGCCGGTAGCGCAGACAGACCGCGCTGCCCAGGGCCGGCTGCGCGGTGGTGTCCAGTAACCGGTTGAGACAGGCCAGCAGCGGCCCCGGTGCGGTGCCGGTCATCGCCATGCCGCGTACGGCGCCGAGCAGCATCGCCATGCCCGAGGCCGCGCCGACACCGTGCCCGGTCAGCTCGCCGACGCCGAGCAGCGTCGTCCCGTCGGGCAGCTCGAGGGCGTCGTACCAGTCCCCGCCGATCCGTGCGTGCGCCGACGGCGGCAGGTGGGCCGCGGCGAGGCCGAGGGTCCCCGGGCCGGCCGGCGGGAGCCGCAGGGGGCCGTGCCACGTCGGCAGCACGGCCTCCTGCAGCTCGACCGCGAGCCGGTGCTCGGTCCGCGCGGCGGCGTCCCGCCGGCGGTGCAGCGAGTCACGGGTCTCGCTCACCGCCCGCCGGCAGCGGCGCAGTTCGCTGACGTCGCGCAGCACCGCCCACATGGAGGCGGTGCTGCCGTCGGCACCGAGTACCGGTTCGCCCATCATGTGCACGGTCCGTACGCCGTCGTCCGGGCGTACGACGCGGAACTCCCCGTCGATGGGCCGGGCGTCGACGAGGCAGTCCGTGACCATCGCGGTCAGCCCGGGCCGGTCCTCCTCGAGGACCAGCGAGGGCAGTTCGTCGAGGGTGAGCGGCGCGGCGGCCGGGTCGCGGCCCAGGATCCGGTACAGCTCCCCGGACCAGCGCACCTCGTCCGTGAGCAGGTCCCACTCCGCGCTGCCGACCGGGCTGACCGGGGAGTCGTGCCGCGAGGCGGGCAGCGGGTCGTCCCGCAGCTGCGCCAAGTGACGGTCCAGGTCGTCCAGTTGATGAAGCGCCAGATCGTACAGCGCGTGCCGCCAGCGTTCCCGCGGGTCCGCCGCGTCGGCCGGAGCGTCACGGCGTACGGCGTCCACCTCGCCCTTGAGCCGCCGGGTCTGCGAGATGAGCGCGTCGACCGGGCCGCGTTCCGACGGCTGGGCGGCTGGGCGGTCCGCGGAGAGGTGGGACGGCATGACGCGCTCCGATGCGGGGACGGTACGGCCTTCAGGCGGAGGGAGGGACCGTTACGACTGTCGCACAGCCCGCGACGGCCTGTAAGGGATTCGGCAACACACGATAAGGCGGTGCCCAGGGCATATGCCACCGTCTTCAACGGGTTACCGGCGGGAATACGTCAGAGACGCCATGGGCGTCTCAACTCCCATGGTACGCAAGGGATATGACGCCCCGTCGGTCACCCGCCACCGCTCGCTCGCGCGTTCGTCGGACAAGTGTTTGCATGCGGGTGACCGGGGGGTCGCCCCGTCCTCAGTAGCGCAGCACCGCGGCCATCCCGTCCGCGTCCCCGAGCGCGCCGTCCGGGAGGAAGCGGACCTCGGCGCCGGTCTCCAGGCACTGCTCGACGATCTCGTCCACGATGTCCGCGCGGGCGTCCAGGTCACCGTCCTCGGCGACGACCAGATGGTCGCCGGTGTCGCGCACCGTGATCCGGTAGTTCTCCTCCACGGCCAGCAGCCGGACCCGGCCCTCCCGGGCGCTCTGCCACAGCTCGTCGACGCCGGCCGCGAACTCCTTGCGCCCCCGGGCCGACTCCAGCGACCGGGCCACGTCCTCGGCGCTCTTGCGGGCCTCGGTCTCCAGCACCGGCCGCACGGCCTGCCACACCGCCTCGGGCGTGCCGTGCGCCAGCCCGCCGTGCGGGACGTGCACGGCGTCCCTGGCCACGCTGCCGGCCTCGCCCAGCAGGGACAGGGCGGCGGGCTCACCGGTGACGTACAGCGGTCGCGGGTGGTCGCGCAGCAGCTTCCCCATCGCGGTGTCCGTGTCCCGCAGGAACCGGCGGGTGTCCTCGTCACGGAAGTTGCTCGGCTGGTCGCCGACCTGTTCCTGCCGCTCGGGGTCGAAGTTCCGCTGCTCCCGGATCAGCGGGAAGCCGCCGGCGCGTTCCTCGGTGACCCGGTCCACGCCGCCGCTCCACAGGGTGCACCGGTCGGCGGACACGGACAGTACCCAGAACGGTCGCTGCGCCGTGTGGGCGGAGACGAGGTTACGGGTCAGGAAGGTGTCCGAGAGGACGATGCGCTCGGGCACGGCGCGGGCGAGCGACCACACCTGGTGCTCGCCCGGGGCGGCGAAGATGACCAGGCCGTCCTCCGAGTGCGACAGATCGACCTCGGTCAGGGCCCGGTCGAGCTGCAGGGCCACATCGGCGCGCCGGTCCCGGGTGACCGCGGGATCGGCCTCCAGCTTCTTCTTGGCCTCGGCCACCGCGTTGCGCAGCCGGACGGCGTCCTGGGTGTTGAGGGGCTCGCGCCGGTGCGTCGGCGTCAGCACGGACACCGCGGGGTAGGGGCGCGGGCGACGAAGCTCGGCAAGGGTCGCGGGACTCAGATCGTGCTCCATGACAGCACCATAGGGCGGATTCACCGACAGGGCATTCGGGGCGAAACGGCCTGTGCGTCTTTGGGGCCGGGCAGCCGCTCAGACACGGCCGCCGTCCTCGGAGCCGCAGGAACTGCCGCTGCGCGGCAGGGAGCCGTAGAGCAGGAAGTCGTCGATCTTGCGGTGGACGCACTCGGACGCACCGTAGCCGGTGTGCCCCTCGGCCCGGTTGTCCAGCACCACGGCGGAGGGGCCGAGCCGCTCGGCCGTCTCCACGGTCCAGCGGTACGGCGTGGCCGGGTCGCCCCGGGTGCCGACCAGCAGCATCTTCGGCGTGTCGAGGTCCTTGACCTGCTCGCGGATGTAGTCGGTCCCCTTGGGGCGGCCGTAGCACAGCACCACCTGGGCGAGCCGGTACGGCCCGAAGACCGGCGAGGCCTCCTCGTAGGCGCTGCGCAGCCGGGCCAGGTCCCGGGTCAGCCGTTCGGCGTCCGGGCGATGGGGGTCGTCCGCGCAGTTCACCGCCATCAGCGCCGCCGGCAGGTTGTCCAGGGGCACGTCCTCCTCGTCGACGAGGGGGTGGTCGGCCCGCCGCGGCACGGGCAGCGCCACCCCTCCGGTCGCGAGGGCCTCCACCCCGCGCGTGTCCCCGTCCTCCATCAGCTGGGCGAGCGCCCGCTGCAGCAGCGGCCACGTCTCCTTGGTGTAGAGGCCCTGCCCGATGGCGGCGGCCAGGTCCTGACCGGTGAACTCGTAACCGAAGTCGGTCGGCACCGGGTTCTCGTCGAGCGAGTCGACCAGCTCCACGACCTGCGTGCGGGCCGCGCGCGCGTCCTGCCCGAACGGGCAGGACAGCTCCTCGGTGCACCACGTGAGGAAGTTGTCCAGCGCGGTCTGCTGTCCCCTGGCACCGGCCAGCCCCTGCTCGGCCAGCGGCTCGGTCAGCGTGTCCACGCCGTCCAGCGCCATGCGGCCCACCTTCTCGGGGAACCGGGCGGCGTACACCGCGCCGAGCCGGGTGCCGTACGAGAATCCCAGGTAGTTGAGCTTCTCGTCGCCGAGCACCTGGCGCATCACGTCCAGGTCGCGTGCGACGTCCACGGTGCCGATGTGTTCGAGGACCGGGCCCGAGTGCTCGGCGCACTCGGCGGCCACCTCGCGCAGCTTGCGCAGCGTGTCGCGCGGATCCGCCATCTCCTCGCCGGCGGTGGCCTCCAGCGCCTGACCGGTGGCGTCGGCGCCGCAGCTGACCGGTGCGGAACGGCCGACGCCCCGCGGGTCGAAGGAGACCACGTCGTAGTCCTCGGTCAGGCCCAGGAAGTCCTCGCGGCCCTGGGCGAGTCCCAGCACCCCCGAACCGCCCGGGCCGCCGAAGTTCAGCAGCACCGAGCCCCGTGGCTCGCCGGAGGCGCGGTAGCGGGCGAGGGCCAGCTCGAGGGTGCCCTCGTCGGGCTTCGCGTAGTCGAGCGGCACGGTGACCGTCCCGCACTGCATGTCCTTCGGCAGGTCCGTGTTCTCGCAGGCCGCCCATGTGATCTTCTGGTCGTAGAACCGTGCGAGGTCGGAATCCGCCCGGCCGGTGACCGTCAGCCCCGTACCCAGCAGGGCCAGCCCGACCGCCCCGGCGGCCGCGCAGCGCCGGACCGAGGGCCGCACCGCACAGCGCCGGACCAGGAGTCGCTCGGACAGCTTGGCCAGCATCGATGCCTCCAGGGACGCCCCGACCGGCGCCCTCGCCCACCATAAGCGGGCCCCGGGGCTCCCGCCCGTCGGCCCCGCGACGGCACACCGGACGCTCCGGTGCGGTGTCCGGCCGCCACGAGTTCGACGGCCTTTGCCCGGGTTCGAGCGGCGGGACGCCCGACGGGGTGGACCGGCCGCGGCGTACGGAGGAGCCGTGACCCGGATGCCGCAGCCGCGTTCTGTCCGGTGCGGGCGAACGCCCGCGGCCGTCTTCGAAAGGCAGGGAACCGATGAGACGGGTTGCCCGAAGCGGTGTGATCGCCGCGCCGCCGCGCACCCGCCCCGCCCTCGCCGGCACGGGCGCCGGCCGGACGCTCCCGGTCCTCGGCACCGGAGCCGCGCTCTCCCCGGGCGGAGTCGCCCTGTACCGCCGCGCCCGCCTGCGGACATACGGCTGAACCGCCCGGAGGAACGACCGGCCCCGCGGGTCAGCCGCGTCCGCGGTGGAACCGCCGGTGCAACGCCTTGACCTCCTCCGCCAGCCGGGGGACGGGCCCGGCCACGGTCACACCCGGGGCGATCTCGGCGACGGGCAGCGTCCGCACCGGCGGGGCGGGCACCCCCAGCTCGGTGAGCCAGGACGTCAGCTGCTCGGAGGAGGCGACGTACACGATGCGTCCGAGGCCCACCCAGGCGTGGGCGGCGGCGCACATCGGGCAGTGCTCGCCGGAGGTGTACACCGTGGCCGCGGCCCGTTCGGCGGGGGTCATCCGGGCGGCCGACCAGCGGGCCAGCTCGAACTCGGGGTGCCGGGTGCGGTCCCCGGAGGCCACGCGGTTGTGGTCCTCGGCGAGCACGGTGCCGTCCCCGGCCACGAGCACCGAACCGAACGGCTCGTCACCGGACTCCAGCGCCTCGGCCGCCAGTTCCACACAACGCCGCAGATACGGCAGTTCCTCGTCCCGCACGACCATGGTCCGGCCTCCTCGCCACGCTTGACCGGGAGCAACGGTAATCCCGTTGCCCCGGGTACCGCCCCGTGGTGGGGTGCGCCGTATGGATCAAACTGCTGTACTCGCCCTGTTCGACCGCGAGATGCGCGAGGGGGCGCGGCCCGACGGCCCCGGTGCGCAGGTCGCGCGCGTCGGCGCCGTGGTGCGCCACACGGGCCCCGCGCACGGCTGGAACGGCGTCGTCTGGTCCGCCCTGGAGGCGGCGGACGCGGACGCCGCGATCGCGGAGCAGATCGCGCACTTCACCGGACTCGGCCGCGAGTTCGAGTGGAAGCTGTACGGACACGACCTGCCGGCGGACCTCGGGCGGCGGCTCGTGGCGGCCGGATTCGTCCCCGAGCCGGTCGAGACGCTCATGGTCGGCGAAGTGGCCGATCTCGTCCTCGACACGGAGCCGCCCGCGGGTGTCCGCATCGTGTCGGTCACCGACCGGACGGGGGCCGACCTGGTGGCCGATGTGCACGAGAGGGCGTTCGGCGCCGACGCGTCCGGGCTCCGCAGGCACCTGCTCGACCGGCTCACCACCGACCCCGGCACCGTCGTCGCCGTCGTGGCGATGGCCGGTGACGAACCGGTGAGCGCGGCGCGCATGGAACTGGTGCCGGGCACTCCGTTCGCCGGGTTGTGGGGCGGCGGCACCGTACGGCACTGGCGTGGGCGGGGCGTCTACCGCGCACTGGTGGCCCACCGGGCCCGGGTCGCCGCGGACCGTGGCTACCGCTACCTCCAGGTCGACGCCTCCGGCCAGAGCCGGCCCATCCTCGAACGCCTCGGCTTCACCCCTCTGACCACGACCACGCCCTACGTGTACACGAGCCGCTGACGGCGGACAGTCACCTGCCGGCGGCCATCACGCCGGCGCCGCTCGAAGAGACCCGGGACGCCACGGTGGCCCGGTACGAGCGGTGGCTGTCCAGCCGCTGAGGCGCACCGCCGGATTCCGTCGGCGGCCGGTCCTCGCGCGGCCCGGCGAGGCCGATCCGGGCCGGCCGCTCCACCCGGTCGACGCCCTTGGCGCCGGCCGTCCCGAAGGCCGCCGCGACCGCCGGACCGGTCAGTGCGGCGACGACGCCGACGAGGATCGTCCAGAGGCCCCCGGCTGACGACCCGGGACCACGAGCCGGCCCGGGACGCCGATGACCGTCCCGGTGACGACGGCGCTGATGACGCCGTCGGTCTCCGTCGCACCCCTTCTTTCCCCGGCTTCCGCCGCACCGCGTACGCCCCCGGCGGCCGGGACGGTCCCGCCCGGACGCGAAAGGGCCGGTCCGCGACCGGCGCGGACCGGCGCTCGGCTCCTTTCGTGGTCCTCCTACGGCCGGCGGGTGCTCTTGGCGGCCGTGGCGGCGCAGGCCGTGCCCAGGATCAGGGTGAGGGCGCCGATGACGATGTTGTTCCAGACGACACCGGCGTCGGGGTCGGTGCCGACGATCCACGGCGAGACGATCATCCACAGGCCCAGGGCGCACATGGCCCCGCTGAGGCCGTACATGCGCGCCGGGGCCGCGGTGAACCCCAGGGCGAGCAGAGCGATCGCGATGCCCACGATCAGGTTGTGGGCCACGAGCGCGGGCTGGCTCGTCGTGTAGTGGAGTATCCACGGGGACACCGCACAGTAGAGACCGAGCAGGAACACCGGTCCGTCCACGAGGGCCACATCGCGACCGCCGAGCATGCGCTCGTACCGTTCCCGCATCTCGGGAGCATCGGGGTGGCTCGTGATGTCACCGCGCGGGTGTGAGACGTTGGCCATGAGTCGTCTCCTTTGACTAGCAGGCCTGACCGCGTCTGGGGCGGTATGCGGTAAGAGCCGCGTGAGTTCATTTTGCCCTTATTTTCCCTTTATGTGTAGAGTTCCCGGCGGAATTCGGACCGCTCCCGGTCCTCGCCGCGGTCCGCGCGATATTGCGGGCCATACCGCCGAACACGACGGCGTGGAAGGGGGAGACGGCCCACCAGTACAGGTGCCCGAGCAGCCCGTGCGGATGGAACAGGGCGCGCTGGCGGTACCGGGTGCGGCCGGCGTCGTCCGTCTCGGCGTACATCTCCAGCCAGGCCAGTCCCGGCAGCCGCATCTCGGCCCGCAGCCGGAGCAGGTGGTTCGGCTCGATCTCCTCCACCCGCCAGAAGTCCAGCGAGTCGCCGGCCCGCAGCCGTGCGGCGTCCCGCCGCCCCCGGCGCAGCCCCACGCCCCCGGCCAGCCGGTCCAGCAGTCCGCGCGCCGCCCAGGCGAGCGGGAAGGAGTACCAGCCGTTCTCCCCGCCGATGCCCTCGATCACCCGCCACAGGGACTCCCTCGAGGCGTCCACGGTCCGTTCCCGGCGGTCCGTGTACAGGCTGCCGCCCGCCCAGTCCGGGTCGGTGGGCAGCGGATCGCTGGGCGCGCCGGGCACCGAGGCCGACGACCACCGGGTCGCCACATCGGCCTCGCGCACGCGCTTCAGGGCGAGGCGCACCGCCTCCTCGAAGCCGAGCGGATGGCCGGGCGGGTCGGGCACGTACCGCGCGATGTCGTGCTCCCGGCAGACCACCTCGTGCCGCAGCGACTCGGTGAGCGGCCGGGCGACGGACGCGGGCACCGGCGTGACCAGGCCCACCCAGTGACTGGACAGGCCGGGCGTGAGTATCGGCACCGGTACGATCGCACGGCGCGGAAGCCGGGCTACGGCCGCGTACCGCACCATCATGTCCTGGTACGTCAGCACGTCCGGGCCGCCGATGTCGAAGGCCCGGCTGACGTCCTCGGGCATGCCCGCGCTGCCCACCAGGGCGCGCAGCACGTCGCGCACCGCGACCGGCTGGACCCGGGTGTGCACCCACCTGGGGGCGACCATCACCGGCAGCCGCTCGGTGAGGTGACGCAGCATCTCGAAGGAGGCCGATCCCGAACCGATCACCACCGCGGCCCGCAGCATGGTCGTGGGCACGCCCGAGTCCAGCAGGATCCGGCCCACCTCGGCCCGCGACCGCAGGTGCGGCGACAGTTCCCGCTCGGGAACGCCCGCCGGGGTGAGCCCGCCGAGGTAGACGATGCGCCGCACGCCCGCCTCCCGGGCCCGCCCGCCGAAGATCCGTGCCGACCGGCGGTCCGTCTCCTCGAAGTCGCGGCCCGCCCCCAGCGCGTGCACCAGGTAGTACGCCAGGTCCACGCCGTCCAGCGCCGCGGCCACGGACGCGGAGTCGGTGACGTCGCCCCGGACCACCTCCGTACGGCCCGCCCACGGATGGTCGCGCAGCCGGTCCGGCGAACGGGCCAGACAGCGCACCCGGTAGCCGGCGTCGAGGAGTTCGGGCACGAGCCGTCCGCCGATGTAACCCGTCGCCCCGGTGACCAGACAGAGCGGTCCCGGCCCGGCGTCGTCCCGCGGTGCCGTCATGGCGTCCTCCTCGTGTCGCGTGCGGTGCTGCGCGATCACTTCCCCGGAACCGCCGGCCTCGTACATGCACGCTTCCGTTCGGGGCAAGCGGACCATACGGAAGAGGATGGACGAGAAGCCGCATGTCGACCGGAGGTGTCCGCTCTCATGGCTGCCGTGACCGGAGCGAAAGTGCTGAAGCGTTTCCCCGCGGGATCCCCGCGCGGATCGTGGCCGGCGGAGGAGTACGCGGCCCGGCGCCGCGCCGAGGGCGAGCCCGCGAGGGTCGTCATGGATCTGAAGTCGGACGCCTTCCTCGTGATCGTCACGTCCCAGGACGCCGGCTGACCGCACCGCCCAGCAGCCGTGCCCGCCGCACGAACGCCTCGTGCAGGGCCCGGGCGGCGAGCGGCACCGACGTGGACCTGCGCCGGCGCAGTACGAGCAGCACTCCGGCCGGGTCGCCCGCGACCGGCCGGCACACGAGCGCGCCCTGCCGCTCCAGCGGATCCCCGACGACACTGAAATCCGGCAGCACCGTCACCCCCAGTCCCTCGGCGACCATCAGCTTGCCCATCTCCGCGCCGTCGGTGGAGTACGCGAACGCCGGGGAGCGCCCCGCCAGGAGCCGGTGCACGTAACGGTGCATCACGTAGCCCGAGCGCATGACGATCAACGGCTCGGTGAGCAGGTCGTCCGCCGACACCTCCGCCCGGGCCGCGAGCGGGCTGTCCGGGCGCAGGCACACCACCGGCCGGCCGCGCAGCAACGGTGTGGACTCGAACTCGGCCGGCATGTCGTCACCTTCCAGGTGGTTCACCAGCCCCAGATCGAAACCGCCCTCCAGCAGCGCCCGTTGGATGTCGCCCTGCTGCGCGCCGACGACCTCGACCTGGGTGAGCGGATACGCGGCGCGGAACTCCCGCACGACCGGCACCAGCAGCGGCACGGTCGCCGCGTTGACCGTACCGACGCGCACCATGCGGCGGACGCGGTGCTGCTCGCCCGCGGCCGCCCGCAACCGGTCCACGGCGTCCAGGACGTCGACGATGCGCGGCAGCAGTTCCCGGCCCGCCTCGCTCATCGTCGCTCCCGAGCGTTTGCGTTCCAGCAGATCGACCCCCAGCTCGCGCTCCAGGTTCCGTACCGTCTCGCTCAACGCGGGCTGGGACAGCCGCAGTTCCTCGGCCGCCCGGCGCAGCGAACCCAGCCGGGTCACGGCCGCGATGTATTCCAGTTGTTCTGTCCGCACGGCAACAGAATGCGGATGCCCTTACCGCCCGTTCAAGGGTTTTCCTGTCACGCCTTCGTGAAATTCGGTGGTCCGCGATACGAGACCGGTCGGGTTTTCCTTGACGGTCCCGGCCGGCGGCTGCCACGATCGTCGACATGACGATGCGACTGGATCTCACGCGGCGACGCCACGTCGACCTCGCGCGCGTTTCCAGCTCCTGCTGTCGCGCCGCGGCCTGATCCCTCCGGTCCGCCGCCCGTTCCCGCCGCCGCGCCCGCCCTCCGGCCGGCCCCGCGTCGCTCCCCCTTCACCGTCTGAATTCCGCGCCCCGAGCGCCCCCTGAATTCGGCGCGCCCGAAATCCCTTTTGAATTCCGCACGAGGAGTTCCGCATGTCCGCAGAGCCCGTTAAATTCGCCTATTGGGTCCCCAATGTCAGTGGCGGTCTGGTCACCAGTACGATCGAGCAGCGCACCGACTGGGGGTACGAGTACAACCGGCGACTCGCCGTCCTCGCCGAGAACAACGGCTTCGAGTACGCGCTCAGCCAGGTCCGTTACATGGCCAGTTACGGTGCCGAGTACCAGCACGAGTCGACCAGCTTCAGCCTCGCTCTCCTGCTCGCCACCCAGCGCCTGAAGGTCATCGCCGCCGTGCACCCCGGCCTGTGGCATCCGGGCGTCCTCGCCAAACTCGGCGCCACCGCCGACCACCTGTCGAACGGCCGGTTCGCGGTCAACGTGGTCAGCGGCTGGTTCAAGGGGGAGTTCACCGCGCTGGGCGAGCCCTGGCTCGAGCACGACGAACGGTACCGTCGTGCCGAGGAGTTCATCCGCGCCCTGCGCACCGTCTGGACCGAGGACCATGCCGAACTCGCCGGGGACTTCTACCGGTTGCGCGACTTCTCCCTCAAGCCCAAGCCGCTGAACACGCCGGGGCGCCCCCACCCCGAGATCTTCCAGGGCGGCAACTCCACCGCCGCCCGCGTCATGGCCGGGCGGGTCTCGGACTGGTACTTCTCCAACGGCCGCGACTTCGACGGGGTCGCCGAGCAGCTCACCGACGTCCGTGAGTCCGCCTCCCGGGCCGGGAGGCGGCCCCCTCGGTTCGGCCTCAACGGCTTCCTGATCGCCCGCGACACCGAGGCCGAGGCCCGCGAAACCCTCCGGGAGATCGTCGCCAACGCCGACACCGAGGCCGTGGAGGGCTTCGGCGCCGCCGTCGGGCAGGCCGGCCGGTCCACCGCCGACGGCAAGGGCATGTGGCAGGACTCCACGTTCGAGGACCTGGTCCAGTACAACGACGGCTTCCGCACCGGGCTGATCGGCACCCCCGAGCAGATCGCCGAACGGATCGTCGCCTACAAGCGGCTCGGCGTCGACCTCTTCCTCCTCGGCTTCCTCCACTACCACGAGGAGGTCGAGTACTTCGGCCGCCGTGTCCTGCCCCTGGTGCGCGAGCTGGAGGCCGCCGACAGCACGGACCCCGTCCCCGTCCCCGCGGGCGCCTGACCACCCTCCGCCACACCCCGTACGCACACGAGAGAGGCCTGCCCCCATGACCACCCTCACCCCCACCGACTGGAACCTCCGCCCGGCCCCGCGCACCGCCGAGGACTGGATCGCCCGCGCCACCGCGGTCGCGGCCGTGCTCGCCACCGACGCCGCGGCCCGCGACCGTGCCGGCGCCGCTCCGCACGCCGAGGTGCGGCTGCTCAAGGACTCCGGTCTCGTCACCCTGCTGGGCCCGGCCGAGTACGGCGGCGGCGGGCAGAACTGGATCACCGCCTACCACGTCGTCCGGGAGATCGCGAAGGCCGACGGCTCCATCGGCCAGCTCCTCGGCTACCACTACCTGTGGAACTGGGCCGCCCGCCTGGTCGGTACGCGCGAGCAGTGGGAGCACATCGAGGCCGAGGCCGCGCGGAGGCGCTGGTTCTTCGGCGGCGCCGTCAACCCGCGTGACAAGGACGTCGTCGTCACCGAGGACGGCGACGACCTGGTCTTCACCGGCCGCAAGACCTTCTCCACCGGCAGCAGGGTCTCCGACGTCACGGTTCTGGAAGGCGTCCTCGACGGCACGGACCGGCACGTCTTCGCCATCGTGCCGTCCGGCAGCGAGGGCCTGACCTTCCACGACGACTGGGACAACATCGGCCAGCGCCTCACCGAGAGCGGGAGCGTCACCCTCGACGGCGTCCGCACCCCCTGGTCCTCCGCGGCCGGGTACGTCGACAAGGAGTTCCGGCCGCGCGTGTACAACACCCTCAACGTCCCCACCATCCAGCTGGTCTTCGTCAACTTCTACCTCGGCATCGCGGCCGGCGCGCTGGAGACGGCGGCCACCTACACCCGTACCCGGACGCGGCCCTGGCTGCACGGCGGACACGACCGCGCGGTCGACGAGCCCCACGTCGTCGACACCTACGGCGACCTGACCGCGAAGCTCTGGGCGGTCGAGGCGCTCGCCGACGCCGTCGCCGTCGAGGGGCAGCGGCTGCACGACGACCCCGACGCGGTCACCGAGCAGACGCGCGGGGACTTCGAGGTCCGGGTGGCCGCCGTCAAGGCCCGCGCCACCGACGTCGCCCTGGAGATCGCGAGCCGCGTCTTCGAGGTGACGGGGGCCCGCTCCACCACGACCGCCGAGGGTCTGGACCGGTTCTGGCGCAACGTCCGCACCCACACGCTGCACGACCCGGTCGCCTACAAGCGCCGTGAGGTCGGCCGCTGGGTCCTGGAGGGCGAACTGCCCGAACCCACCTGGTACTCCTGACCGCCCCCGCCCGTCGGCCCGCCCGCACCGCCTTTCGAAGGAGGAACCATGGCCACCGTCCTGTCCGTCTCCGGCAGCCCGTCCGCCGCTTCCCGCACCAGCCGTCTGCTCCGCCATCTCGACCGGCGGCTGACCGCCCAGGGACACGAGGTGATCCCGCTCGACGTGCGCACCCTCCCCGCCGAGGCCCTGCTCGGCGCGGACTTCACACACCCGGCCGTCGTCGGTGCCACCGAACTGTTCGCCCGCGCCGACGGCGTGGTCGTGGGAACCCCCGTCTACAAGGCGTCGTACTCCGGTGTCCTCAAGGCGCTCCTCGATCTGCTGCCGCAGTACGCGCTGACCGGCAAGACGGTGCTGCCGCTGGCCACCGGCGGCAGCACCGCCCATGTCCTGGCCATCGACTACGCGCTCCGCCCGGTCCTGAGCTCGATGGGCGCGGCCCACATCGTGCAGGGCTGGTTCACCCTCGACAAGGACATCACCGTGCACGAGGACGGAACGCTGACCGTCGCCCCGGCCACCGCCCGGGCCCTCACCCAGGTGGTCGACCAGTTCTCGGCGGCCCTGGGCCCCGTCCCGGCGCTGGCCGCCGCGAGCTGACCGGCATGAGCGCGCACGTGATCGCCGACGACGCCGAAGCCCTCGCCGTCGCGGCCGCCCTGGCCGAGGAGTTCCGTGCGGGCGCCTCGGCGCGGGACGCCGAACGCAGACTGCCCCGTGCGGAGGTGGACCGGCTCTCCGCGTCCGGCCTGCTCGCCGTCACCGTCCCCGCGGCGTACGGCGGGGCGGAGGTGAGCCGGGAGACCCTCGCGGAGGTCTTCCGGCTGCTGGCCACGGCCGACGCCAGCCTCGCGCAGATCCCGCAGAGCCACTTCGTGTACGTCAATGTCCTCACCCGTCAGGGAACCGACGAGCAACGGAAGTTCTTCTGCGCGGAGTTGCTCGCGGGGCGCCGCCTCGGCAACGCCCAGTCGGAGGCGGGCACCCGGCACGTCCAGGACATCCGCACCCGGCTGGACCTTCTGCCGGACGGCTCGTACGTGCTGAACGGCGTCAAGCACTACGCCACCGGCGCCCTCTACGCCGACTGGATCCCCGTCCTCGCCCGCGCCGGGAACGACGACCTGCACGTCGCCTACGTGCCGCGCGACGCTCCCGGTCTCACCGTGATCGACGACTGGGACGGCATGGGCCAGCGGACGACCGCCAGCGGCACCGTCCGCCTGGTGGATGTGCGGGTTCCCGCCGACCGGGTGCTGCCGCACCACCTCACCTTCGAGGGGCCGCAACTGCACGGCGCGGTGGCCCAGTTGCTGCACGCGGCGATCGACACCGGGATCGCCGGGGGAGCGCTGGCCGAGGCCGCCGAGTTCGTCCGGACGAAGAGCCGCCCCTGGTTCGAGAGCGGCTTCGAGACCGCCGCCGAGGATCCCCTGCTCGTCCAGCGCTTCGGTGAACTCGCCGTCCGGGTAAGGGCGTCGGAGGCACTGCTGCGGGAGGCCGCCCGCACCGTGGACCGGGCGCACGCCGGCCTCACCGACGACTCGGCGGCCGAGGCGTCCATCGCGGTGGCCGCCGCGAAGGCGCACGCCGCCGACACCGCCGTGGAGGTCACGAGCGCCCTCTTCGAGGTGGCCGGCACCCGCTCGGCCCTCGGCTCCCTCAATCTGCACCGGCACTGGCGCGACGCCCGTACCCACACCCTGCACGACCCGGTCCGCTGGAAGATCCAGCACATCGGCAGGTACGTACTCGGCGGGATCCGGCCGCCCCGCCACGGCCTGCTGTGACGGACCACCCGGGAACGACCCGATCGGAGCCCCCGCGTGTCCCTGACCTTCCACTGGTTCCTCCCCACCAACGGCGACAGCCGCCACGTCGTCGGCGGCGGCCACGGCACCCCCGCCTCCCCGGCCGGGCGGGACCGGCCCCCGACGATCGCCTACCTGAGCCAGATCGCCCGCGCCGCCGAGGAGCTCGGCTTCGTGGGCGCCCTGACCCCCACCGGGGCCTGGTGCGAGGACGCCTGGCTGACCACCGCGATGGTCTCCCGGGAGACCGAGCGCCTGAAGTTCCTGGTCGCCTTCCGGCCCGGCTTCGTCTCGCCCACGCTCGCCGCGCAGATGGCGTCCACCTTCCAGCGGCAGACCGGCGGCCGGCTCCTGCTCAACGTGGTCACGGGCGGGGAGAGCCACGAACAGCGGGCCTACGGCGACTTCCTCGACAAGGACGCCCGTTATCGCAGGACCGGTGAATTCCTGGAGATCGTACGGCAGTTGTGGGAGGGGAAGACCGTCACCGCGGACGGCGAGCACCTGAGCGTGCGGGACGCGGCCCTGGCCCGCCTTCCCGACCCCGTGCCCCAGGTGTACTTCGGCGGCTCCTCACCCGTCGCCGCGGAAGTGGCCGCCCGGCATGTGGACGTCTACCTCACCTGGGGCGAACCGCCCGCGCAGGTCGCCGAGAAGATCGCCCGGCTGCGGACGCTCGCCGCCCGGGAGGGCCGCACCCTGCGGTTCGGTGTCCGGCTCCACGTCATCACCCGCGACACGGCCGGGCAGGCATGGGCGGAGGCCCGCCGGCTCCTGGACGGCTTCGACCCGGAGACCGTGCGGACGGTGCAGGCCGGACTGGCCCGCAGCGAGTCCGAGGGCCAGCGGCGCATGCTCGCCCTGCACGGCGGCGGCCGGGACGGGCTGGAGATCCATCCCAACCTGTGGGCCGGCATCGGACTGGTGCGCGGCGGCGCGGGCACCGCCCTGGTCGGCGGTCACGACGAGGTCGCCGAGCGGATCGCCGAGTACCAGGCCCTGGGCATCGAGGAGTTCGTCCTCTCCGGCTACCCGCATCTGGAAGAGGCGTACTGGTTCGGTGAGGGCGTGCTCCCGCGCCTCGCGGCGCGGGGACTGTGGCGGCACCCCTTTGCCGCAGAGCCGGTTCCCGCGGCGCAGGTGCCGTTCGCGAGCTGAACACCGCGGTGATGAGCGCGGAATTGGTCTAAACCCTTGACTGGTACAGACCAAAGCGGTTGAGTGTGCTCCCACACCCCCCACCACGGCCGCCCCCACTGCCGTGACCGGCTCCGCCGGCATGTGCGGGCGAGGCTCCGCTCAGGCATGTCCTCGCCCGGGAGCGGCCGTGTTCCGCGAAGGAGATGTTCCCTTGTCGAGAAGACGCATCGCCGCCGTGACCGCCGCCCTCGTCCTCGCGGGTGGCGCGCCGGTGCTGCTCCCCGCCGCCACCGCCTCCGCCGCCTCGTGCTCCAGCTACCCGAGCTGGGTGGCCGGGAGGTCGTACAACGCCGGTGACATCGTGCGCTACACCGACGGCCGGGCGTACATCGCCGAGCACGCCAACCCGGGGTACGACCCGGTCATCAGCACCTGGTACTGGGAGCCGTACGCCTGTGACAACGGCCCCGGAACGCCCGTCGGCACCTTCGTCGTGACCGAGGCGCAGTTCCATCAGATGTTCCCGAACCGGAACCCCTTCTACACCTACAGCGGACTCACCGCCGCGCTGAGCGCCTACCCCGGTTTCGCCACCACCGGCGGCGACACGGTGAAGAAGCAGGAGGCCGCCGCCTTCCTGGCCAACGTCAGCCACGAGACCGGCGGACTGGTGCACGTGGTGGAGCAGAACACCGCCAACTATCCGCACTACTGCGACTGGGGTCAGCCGTACGGCTGCCCGGCCGGGCAGGCCGCGTACTACGGGCGCGGACCGATCCAGCTGAGCTGGAACTTCAACTACAAGGCGGCGGGCGACGCGCTCGGCATCGACCTGCTGGGCAACCCCTGGCTGGTGCAGAACGACGCGGCCGTGGCCTGGAAGACGGCCCTGTGGTACTGGAACACCCAGTCCGGCCCGGGCACCATGACCCCGCACAACGCCATGGTCAACCAGGCCGGTTTCGGCCAGACGATCCGCAGCATCAACGGCTCCCTGGAGTGCGACGGCCGGAACCCGGCGCAGGTGCAGAGCCGGGTGAGCAAGTACCAGCAGTTCACCCAGATCCTCGGAACGTCACCCGGCGGCAACCTGTACTGCTGACGCCCGACCGCTCGACGTGGTGTCATGCACCTGACCTAAGACCCTCGGATCGCGGCCCGCGCACCGCACGTGCGCGGGCCGTCCCCCGGACGAAGGGCAGCCACCGTGCACACCCCCCACGCCCTGTTCGCCACGACCGTCGCGGCCGCCGCACTGGCCGCGACGGTCGCGGCACCCGCACCCGCCGCCGCGGCGGCTCCGCCGCCCGGCGCCTACTACGTCCAGAGCGCGACGACCGGACTGAACGCCGCCGGCACCTCCGGGACGGTCGAGCAGCACGGACCGCGCGGCGACGAGGACCGTCAGCAGTGGAACCTGCGCACCGACGGCACCCTGGAGAACACCGACAGTCCCGGCACCTGCCTCGGCCGCACCGGCGACCGGGCCCGGACCGTCGCCTGCGCGAGCCCGGAGGCGCGCTGGGAGATCACCCCCGTGGGCGCGGACCGGTTCACGCTCACCGTCCCCGGCACCGACCGCCGCCTCACCGTCGCCCCGAAACCCTCCGGCGCGGTCCATCCCGCCCCGCTCGCCGTCGGCACCGGCACGGGCGACCTCGCCACCTGGTACCTGACCCCGGTCGACCCGGTGACCCGCCCCCTGCCGCCGCGGGACGAACGCACCCTGGACCAGGTCACCTTCCTCACCGCCCACAACGCCTACGCCAACGGCGTCGACGGCGGCTTCGCCCCGCCCTTCATCGACCTCTTCCCCAACCAGAACCGGGGCATCGAACGCCAACTCGCCGACGGCGTCCGCGGATTCATGCTGGACATCCACCAGACCCCGGACGGCGCGATCCTCTGCCACAACAGCTGCACCCTGGTCAGCAGGCCCGTCGCCCTGTGGGTGGACCTCCAGCGGATCGTCGGCTTCCTGCGCGCCCACCCCGATCAGTTCGTCACCGTCTTCCTGGAGGACTACGTCGACCCGGGCGTTCTGCGCGCCGAGCTCGCCCGCGTCCAGGGGCTGTCGGACGTGCTCTACCGGCCCGACCGCACCGGCGTCCGGGAGGACGGCTGGCCGACGATGGGGGAGCTGACCGCCGCCGGGCACCGGCTGCTGATCTTCACCGACCACAGCCGGGCCGCCGACCAGGCCGCCGGACCGACCCGGGACGGCTTCGGCGTGATGTACCAGCGCGAGTGGACCGTCGAGAACCACTGGTCCATGGGCCCGGGCGTCGGCGCCTCCGACTGGTCCTGCCGCAGCCGCTGGTACGACGCGGGCACCAACATCCCGCTGACCCGCACCGAACCCGGCTTCCGCCCCCTGTTCGTCATGAACCACTTCCGGGACACCACGGTCACCTCCACGGCCGGCACGGACAACTCCAAGCTCGCCGACCGCGCCCGCCGGTTCTGCCTGCCGGCCGCCCGCAAGAAGCCCAACTACCTCGCCGTGGACCGCTACGACCTCGGCGACCCGACGGCCGCCGTCGCCGCCCTCAACACCTACGCGTACCCGTAGCCGGCCTGCCGGTCCGGCCCGGAGGGTCTCCTCGGGGCGGGACTGGCGCGCCCGGTGGTTTTACGTATAACCTCTCCGGTCAATCCCCCTTCGAGAGGTCACGATGAGACGCATTCCCCTGGTCACCCTCGTCGTCGACGACTACGACGAGGCGATCCGCTTCTACACCGGGGCGCTCGGTTTCCGGCTCGCCGAGGATTCGCCCCGGCCGGACGGCGGCCGCTGGGTCGTCGTCGAGCCGGACGCCGGGCACACCGGCGCGGGGCTGCTGCTCGCCCGCGCCAAGGGGGAGGTCCAGCGGGCCAGGGTCGGTGACCAGACCGGCGGGCGCGTGGGCTTCTTCCTGTACACCGACGACTTCGCCCGCGACCACGCGCGCATGACCGCCGCCGGAGTGACCTTCCTGGAGGAGCCGCGCCACGAGCCGTACGGCTCGGTCGCCGTCTTCCAGGACCTGTACGGCAACCGCTGGGACCTGCTCCAGCCCGCCACTCCCTGATCCGCCTTCTTGCCGAACGACCCGCCGAGGAACGACCGAACATGCCATCTACGCGCATAGACACCGAGACTCTCCGCCGCCTCCCCAAGGCGGTGCTGCACGACCACCTCGACGGCGGTCTGCGCCCCGCGACCGTCGTGGAACTGGCGGAGGCCGTCGGCCACACCCTGCCCACCACCGACCCCGGTGAACTCGCCGCCTGGTACGTCGAGGCCGCGAACTCCGGTGACCTGGTCCGCTACATCGCCACCTTCGAGCACACCCTCGCCGTCATGCAGACCCGCGAGGGCCTGCTGCGCACCGCCGAGGAGTACGTGCTCGACCTGGCCGCCGACGGTGTCGTCTACGGCGAGGTGCGCTACGCCCCCGAGCTGAACACCAGGGGCGGGCTGACGATGGGCGAGGTCGTGGAGACCGTCCAGGAGGGCCTCGCCGCCGGCATGGCCAAGGCCGCCGCCGCCGGGACGCCCGTCCGGGTCGGCACCCTGCTCTGCGGCATGCGGATGTTCGACCGGGTCCGTGAGGCCGCCGACCTGGCCGTCGCCTTCCGGGACGCCGGCGTCGTCGGCTTCGACATCGCCGGCGCCGAGGACGGCTTCCCGCCCGCCGACCACCTCGACGCCTTCGCGCACCTGCGCCGCGAGAACGTGCCCTTCACCATCCACGCCGGTGAGGCCCACGGCCTGCCCAGCATCCACCAGGCGCTCCAGGTGTGCGGCGCCCAGCGCATCGGGCACGGGGTGCGGATCACGGAGGACATCCCCGACCTCGCGGAGGGCAAGCTCGGCCGCCTCGCCGGCTGGGTCCGCGACCGCCGGATCGCGCTGGAGATGTGCCCCACCTCCAACCTCCAGACCGGCGCCGCGACCTCGATCGCCGACCACCCGATCACCGCACTGAAGGACCTCGGCTTCCGCGTCACCCTCAACACCGACAACCGCCTCGTCTCGGGCACCACCATGACGCGGGAGATGTCCCTGCTGGTCGAGCAGGCCGGCTGGACGGCCGAGGACCTGCGCACGGTCACGGTGAACGCCGTGAAGAGCGCGTTCCTCCCGTTCGACGAGCGGAACGCGCTCATCCGGGACGTCGTCCTGCCCGGCTACGAGTCCGTGCTCTGAACCAGCCCTCGCACGTACGCGGCCTGTCCGACGTGCTGGAGATCGTCGGACAGGACGCTGACCAGTCGTACGCCCAGGCCGACCGGCGGATCCCAGCGCTCGTCCACGACGCGCTCCAGGTCCGCCGCGGTCAGCCCGCGCAGGGCCTCGAGCGTCTGCTCGTGCACGGCGTCGTAGTAGCCGGTCAGCAGTTCGCCGGAGCCGACCCGCACCTCGGCGACCTGCGCCGGGGTGTGGCCGTACCCCGTGTCGCGGCGGGGCAGGCCGAGGCCCAGGCGTTTCTCCCAGCCCTGGGAGAGCCACACCTGGTCGAGCCCGAAGGCGTCGGCGACGTGGTCGTCCTGGACCCGGGTGAGGTGCCAGACCAGCCAGGCGACGGAGTTCGCGCCGGGGCCGGGCCGGGCGTCGAGCGCGTCGGGGCCGAGGCCCTCGACGGCGGCGTGGACTTCTTCCCGGACGCGGCCGAAGCCGTCTATGAGAATGTCCTTGGCATGCATGTCCCCACCCTCGCGCATCCGCGAGCCTCACGCGCCCCTGTTGTCCAACAGGCCCATCAGCGCCCGCGCCGCCGGGCTCGTCGCCCGCGGTGACGGCACCAGGGCGACCGTCTCGTACACCGCCTCCCCGGTGTCCTTCAGCGGGAGCGCGGTGAGCGCCTCCCGCTTGTGCCGGAAGTGCCGCGGCACGACGGCGACGCCCAGGTTCTCGTCGACCAGGTCGAGCAGGCTGTGCACGTCGTTCACCTCCAGCGCCACCGTGCGCCGTACGCCCGCGGCGGCGAAGGCCGCGTCGGTGGCGCGGCGCGGACCCCAGTCCGGGTGGAAGTCGACGAAGACCTCGTCGGTCAGGTCGTGCGGGGTGAGCGGTGCCCCGGCCCGCGCGAGCCGGTGGTCCGGATGGCACAGCACGGTCATCGGCTCGCTGGTCAGCGACACCGCCCGCAGCTGCTCGGCGTCCGCCTCCGTCCGGTAGGCGAAGGCCAGGTCCAGCCGTCCCGCCGCGACCTCCTCCGCCAGCGCGGCCGAGCCCCACTGGCGCAGCCGGATCTCCACGTCCGGGTGGAGCCGCCGGAACGTGGCGAGCAGCTCCGCCACGTTCACCCCGGCGATGCACTGCTCGGTGCCCAGCGCGAGGGTGCCGCGCAGCACGCCCTGCACCGCGGCGACCGCCTCGTGCGCGGCCCGCACCTGGGCGAGGATCCGCTCGGCCTCCGCCAGCAGCGCCCGGCCGGCCTCGGTGAGCGTCACCCTGCGGGTCGTGCGGACGAACAGCGAGGTCTGCAGCTCGCGCTCCAGGGCGCGGATGGACGCGGACAGGCCCGACTGGGAGACCATCAGCCGCTCCGCCGCGCGGGTGAAGTGCTGGTCCTCGGCGACGGCGACGAAGTGCTGGAGGTGGCGCAGTTCCATGATTGAGAAGCGTATCCGCTGAATTCCATCGGATTCTTCTGTTGGACCACTGCCCGCAGGTCACGACAGAGTGGACGGGCGGTTCGACGGAACCGCCGAGACATGTGCCAACCCCTCTGGAGTCGTGTTGTACACCGCACACCCCGACCGTTACGCGGACATGCCCTACCGGCGCACCGGACGCAGCGGCCTGAAGCTCCCCGCGCTCTCGCTCGGCCTGTGGCACAACTTCGGTCCCGACCGCGCGGCCGAGACCCAGCGCGCCATCCTGCGCCGCGCCTTCGACCTGGGCATCACCCACTTCGACCTCGCCAACAACTACGGGCCCCCGCCGGGCGCGGCCGAGTCCGCCCTCGGCGAGGCGCTCAAGGCGGACTTCGCGCCGTACCGCGACGAACTGGTGATCTCCACCAAGGCCGGCTACCTGATGTGGCCCGGCCCGTACGGCGAGTGGGGCTCGCGCAAGTACCTGCTGTCCTCGCTGGACCGGAGCCTGGGCCGGATGGGCCTGGAGTACGTCGACATCTTCTACTCGCACCGCTTCGACCCGGAGACTCCGCTGGAGGAGACGATGGGCGCGCTGCACTCGGCGGTCCAGCAGGGCAAGGCGCTGTACGTCGGCGTGTCCAACTACTCCGCGGAGCAGACCCGCGAGGCCGCCCGCATCCTCGGTGAGCTGGGCACCCCGCTGCTGATCAACCAGCCGCGCTACTCGATGCTCGACCGCCGCCCCGAGGACGAGGGGCTGATGGACGCCCTGGACGAGCTCCAGGTCGGCTCCATCGCCTACTCCCCGCTGGAGCAGGGCCTGCTCACCGCCCGCTACCTCGACGGCATCCCCGAGGACTCCCGGGCCGCGAGCGACAGCCCCTTCCTGAACACCGACGCCGTCACCGGGGAGCTGGTGGGCCGGCTGCGCGCGCTCGACGAGATCGCCTCCTCCCGCGGCCAGACCCTGGCGCAGCTGGCGCTCTCCTGGGTGCTGCGCGGTGGCCGCCTCACCTCCGCCCTGGTCGGCGCGAGCAGCCCGCAGCAGCTGGAGGACAGTGTCTCGGCCACCCGGAACCTCGACTTCAGCGAGGAGGAGCTGACCCGCATCGACGCGGTCGTGAAGCAGTAGAAGCACCGGTACGGGCCGGGCGCCGTGCGGCCGCCCGGCCCGCCGGGGCACGCCCCTCGGACACCCGGTCCCCACGCCCGTGCCCGCCCCGGACCGGGGCCGATCCCCCGAGGCCGGGTGTGGTCCGTCGGCCACACCGCACGGTTTCGGCCAAGGGTGACGGTGAATATGCCAGGAGACTGGCCGGAAACACATGGTGACAGTGTTTCAGCGGTGAACATACTCGACTTGGAGAGCGCTTCACACCGCGCGACGGCGCCCTCACGCACAGCAGGCGAGCCACGAGGCGGGCAGCCGGCCCGACCCGGCGGGCGAGCTACGCAGCGGGGGAGGGAACGTGCACGACGAATTCCTGTGCCATGTCACCGCGTACGGGGTCTGCGACGGCCGACGCATCGGCGTACCGCTCGGCACCTACCGGGCGCCCACCCTCGCCCTCGCCCTGTGGTGGCTGCGCGACCGCGCCCTCTGGATCGCCGAGCGCCTCGACCCGCGGCCCGACGCCGAGCACTTACCGCAGGGGGCGCTCGTCCCCGTCGCCGACGGCGTGCCCGACGTACCCGCCGTGCTGCGCACCTGGTGCGGCGACGTCGCCCGGCAGGAGGAGGTGGCCGAGGCCCTCGCCGCCGGACGGATGGTACGCGTCGCCACCGGCGACGACACCACCGAGTACGAACTGCTGGCCGAGTCGGTGGACGCCCTGCGCATGCAGCGCGCCGCCCGGGTGCTCGGTGTTCCCGTCGCCTGAGGCGCACAGGCGCACCCCGGCCGGTGACACCGGGCACCCGAACGGGCGAATGGGTAGAATCCAGACATGGCGGAGCGACTGGTCGCCCCGGAGCTCGTCCTGGAGACCGAGACGGGCTCCACCGTGATGAGTCCGGTCCGCGACTACCACGTGGGACGCGACCCGTCGAGCGACATCGTCATCGACGACGCCCGGGTCTCCTGGCACCATGCGGTGCTCCACCCCGTGGACGGTGGCTGGACCGTCGAGGACGAGCACAGCACCAACGGCACCTACGCCAACGGCCGGCGCATCCGCGCCCGGGAGGTCGGCCCCGGCAGCGTCCTCCGCTTCGCCCATCCCGACGACGGCCCCCGCGCCGTCCTCGTCGCCCCCGCACGCGACCGGCCGCAGGCGGTCTCCCGGCCCGCCCTCACCCACACCTTCCGGCAGCCGGCCTCCGTGCGACCGCTGCCCACCCGCACCGTCCGCATCGGCCGGGACCCCGACAACGACCTCGTCGTCGACGACCTGATCGTCTCCCGGCACCACGCCGAACTGCACGTCCACGCCGACGGCTCGTACGAGATCGTCGACCTCGGCAGCCACACCGGCACCTACCTCAACGGCGTGCCGGTCGACCGGGCCGACATCCGCCCCGGTGACATCGTCGGCGTCGGCCACTCGGACTTCTGCCTGATCGGCGACGAACTCCAGGAGTACGTCGACACCGGCGAGGTCTCCCTCGACGTCCAGGACCTCACCGTCGCCGTCGACCGGGGCACCAAGCGCCTCCTCGACCACGTCTCCTTCCCGGTGGGGGAGAAGTGCCTGCTCGCGGTCGTCGGCCCGAGCGGTGCCGGCAAATCCACCCTGATGAACGCGCTCACCGGTCAGCGCCCCGCTGACCACGGCACCGTCCTCTACGACGGCCGCGACCTCTACCACGACTACGCCGAGCTGCGCCAGCGCATCGGCCTCGTCCCGCAGGACGACATCCTGCACACCCAGCTGACCGTCCACGCCGCCCTGTCCTACGCCGCCGAACTGCGCTTCCCGCAGGACACCGCCCAGGCCGAACGACGGGCCCGGGTCGCCGAGGTGATCCGCGAACTCGGCCTCGCGGAACGGGCCCGCCAGCATGTGCACAGCCTGTCCGGAGGACAGCGCAAACGGGTCAGCGTCGCGCTGGAACTGCTGACCAAGCCGTCGCTGCTCTTCCTCGACGAGCCGACCTCCGGCCTCGACCCCGGCATGGACCGCTCGGTGATGCACATGCTGCGCGGCCTCGCCGACGACGGCCGGACCGTCGTCGTCGTCACCCACAGCGTGCTCAGCCTGGACGTCTGCGACCGCCTCCTCGTCCTCGCCCCCGGCGGCAGGGTCGCCTACTACGGTCCCCCCGGTGACGCCCTCGCCTTCTTCGGCTTCGAGCACTGGCCGGAGGCCTTCGAGGCGTTCGAGCAGCAGCGGGACCGGGACTGGGCGGGGCAGTACCGCGATTCCCCCTTCCACCGGCGGTACGTCGTCGAGGCCGCCGCCCAGCCCGAGCGGCCCCGCGAGGAGCCGGTCGTCGTGGGCCCCCCGCCCCGGCCGCGCGGTTGGGGCGCCCAGCTCCGCACCCTGGCCCGCCGCTACACCGCCGCGCTCGCCGCGGACCGCACCTTCCTCGCCGTCATGATCGCGCTGCCGTTCGTGATGGGGGGCATGGCGAGGGCCCTCGCGGGCAGTGAGCTGACGCGCAGGTCCGCCATGAACGCCCTGCTCATCCTGTGCGTCGGAGCGGTGCTCACCGGCGCGGCCAACGCGGTGCGCGAACTCGTCAAAGAGCGGGTGATCTACCAGCGAGAGCGGGCCGTGGGCCTGTCCAGATCGGCGTACCTGATGTCCAAGGTGGTCGTGCTCGGCACGGTCACCGTGCTCCAGGCCGTGGTGCTGACCCTCGTCGCACTGCTCGGCGTGGAACTGAACGCACCCGGCGGCGAAGGCGTGTTGATGCCGCCCCTTGTCGAGATCACCGTCGCCGTCGCGCTGCTCGCCTTCACCGCGATGATGCTCGGCCTGCTGGTCTCCGCGGTGGTCCGCAAGGAGGAGGTGACGATGCCGCTGCTGGTGCTGCTCGCCATCGTCCAGGTCGTCTTCTGCGGCGCCCTGCTGCCGCTCGAGGGCGTGCTCGTGCTGGAGCAGCTGGCCTGGCTGGTACCCGCCCGCTGGGGGTTCGCCGCGATGGCCGGCACCATCGGGCTCCCCTCGCTCTCGCCCGGCGACCTGAGCCGTGATCCGCTCTTCGCGCACACGGCGGACGTGTGGCTGCTCGCCGTCGGCATGCTGCTCGCCCTGTCGCTGGTCCTCGGCCTGCTGGTGTCCCGTCTGCTGCGGCGTCACGAGCCGGCCGTGATGCGGAAGTAGGCGCCTGGGTCCCGGATCCCGTCCCGCGCGCGTCGTCCCCGAGCACGGCCTGTCCGCCCGGGAGACCACCGGCCCCGGCCGGCCCACCGTGTCCCCCGCCCCGCTGCCGCCGGTGCGGCTGCCGGAGCGGGGCGGCGACCGGGGCACGTGCTGTGCTCCAACGGCCGGTCGACGTGGATCGACGGCCGCCGCCCGGTCTTCGTACCCCGGGCCCACCCACCGCCGGCGCTCCCACGGCCCGCACCGCCGACCCGCGGCCGCCGCTGATGCGGGCCGAGGAGGCGCCGGCCCGCCACCGGGCCGCCGTGGCCGGCCCGGCCGGCGGCGGCCTCGACGGGGAGACCTTCCGCGCGCACCCGCGGCCTGCGCGTCGGGATCGTCGTCGACGAGGGGCCCCGTATGGCTCCACGACCCCGGCCACGGGCGATGGGTGTACATGGACGGCACCCGGCCGCACACCCACGCGGCCGGCGAGGCGCCCCGCGCCGTCCCGGCGTTCGGTCCGCGGATGTGAACCCGGTCAGCGACCGGTCCTGCCCCTCCGGCGTACCCCCCGCGTCAGCAGCGCCCCCGCGAAGCCGGTGACCAGGCCCCACAGCAGAGCCAGGCCCAGGGCGCTCCACAGCCGTGGTCTCAGCAGCACCTGGCCGGAGAAACCCTCGCCCAGATCACCGATGCCGAGCACGGACAGGCCGAACCGTGCGGAGATCCGGGCCATGAGACAGATCATCAGCACGGTCGGCGCCAGCGCCAGCGCCATGCGCACGGCGTGCTGCCAGGCGCGGACCCGGGCCGGGGACCGGGCCGCCATCACGGACGCGGTGGCCAGCAGCAGCACCGCGTCCACCACCAGCAGCCACCACCACCTCCCGCCGTCGTGCTCGGTGAGCGTGCCCAGGTTCAGGGCGGAGACGTCCGGTGTGCGCAGCACCTCGTCGAGCACCTGCGGCATGGGCAGTCCGAAGGGCCCCTCCACCCTGCCGTCCCAGGTCGCACCGAGCCCGATCGTCAGTGCCGGCCAGACCACGTTGGGCAGCCCCAGCAGGATCACGGCGAACGTCTCGGCCGGATGCCCCCGGGTGGCGGCGACCACCAGCGCGATGACGAGGCCGATGACGACGGCGGCCAGCAGCAGCCCCACCATCGCGTGCGCCGCCGGACGCACCGACGTCTGGACGTGCAGCAGCCCGGCCGGCAGCGGGGCGCCACGGGACACCAGCAGCGTCACCACCAGCACCCCCGCCAGCCAGAGCAGGCCGATGAGGACGGTCGGCGGCACGTCGGTGGAGAACCCCACCACCGGTCTGATCCCGAACAGCTCACCCAGGTCGCCGAGCGGGCCGTCCCCGAGGGAGAGCTCGAACGTGTGCCGCGCGGCGAGCGCGAGGCCGAGGAGCGCGAGCAGCCACAGGGCGGCGATCCTCGCGGCCCACCCGGCCAGCTCGGGCGTACCGGCGACCGCCCGGTGGCGCAGCGGGCGCAGAAAGGCCCGGCCGATGACCAGCGCCCCGGTGAGGGTGACGGACAGCGGGACGACCGTCAGACCGCCCTCCGTGCCGGCCAGGTCGCCGGCGTCCCCGGAGAGCTCCACCGAGCCGCCGACGGCCGCGACCACCGTCGCCGCGACCACCGGAGGGAAGGAACCGCCCGGAAGGTCCGTGGCACCCGCCGCCCACAGCCCGAGCGTGGCCACCACGCCCATGGCGACCAGCGCGCCGAGTACCGTGGCGAGTGCCTGCGCCCAGCCGTGACGGGCGGCCGGACGGCCGGAAGAGGTGCGTGAGCTCACCTCTGCACGCTAAGCAGCCCCGCCCGCCCCCGCCCGCCGGGAGGTCCGTCCGCGCGGCATGCCCCGTCCGTGGTGCCCGCCGCCCGTCCGGATCACCAGGGCGTGGTCGCCGAGACCCAGCAGGCGGTCGGCGGGCAGCTCGCCGAGGGTCGTCAGGACCGCCTCGATGCGGGCGGTGGCCGGATCGAACGCCGCGTCGAGCACGGTGCCGCGCTCCTCGCCGCACTCGGTGAGCACTCTGCTCCCCACCAGGTCATGGTGGGGCGGGACCTCGGCCGGACGGCCGGACGGGCGCGCGATCAGCATGTCCGGGCCGGCCGCGCCCAGGTCGGCCCAGGCCACCACGGCCTCCCTGCGCAGCCGCCCGCGCCGTATCCGGACATGCGTGACCTCCCCGGACGCCGCGTCGACCGTCAGCGCGCGCACCGCCCCGATCCGGTCCGCGTCGCCCGGGGTGAGGACGGGCAGCCCGCGCACCCGGGAGAACAGCATCATCGGTGCATACCCCTTTCGGGGCCGTGGTGGGCGCCGGCCCGGGCGACGAAGGACGGCAGGCCGTCGGTGACGTACGTCGTCGCGTGCGCCGGGATCACCAGCGTCCGGCCGGAGACGCTCAGGGCCTCGCCCCGCGGCATGTACACCTGGTGCCGGCGGTGCCGGGAGCCGTGCACCAGCTCCCGGTGCGCGGCGAGCCGGAACGCGACGAGCCGGCCGCTGGTGCCGCCCTCGACCAGCACGTCGAGCACCGTGCCCACCATGTCGCCCTCGTCGGTCAGCACGTCCGCCCCGAGCAGCCGCCCGCGCAGGGCGTCACGGCGCGCCGCCGACCGGGGCAGGTCGCACAGCGCCCCCTCGTCGCGGACCATCACCGCGTGACGGCCCAGGCAGTGCACCGCCGGCCAGGGAAGATCCTGTGGCAGCGGGCCCGACATCAGGGTCCGGCCGGTGAGGGTGAAGCTCGCGATCCGCCCGGCCACCGTGTCGAAGACCGTGTCCTTGACGTGCGCCACGGCATCCCCGTCCAGCGTCACCACGGGCAGCGTCGTCAGGCTCCGCACCGCCGTCAGTCCGTTCATGGCGCCCCTTCCGCCGAACCCCGGCGGAATCCGGGTTCCCCGCCCCGCGGGGCCGAACACCGATCAGGGGGAGTGCGCCGCGAAAGTCGGGGTACCAGGACCGGTGCGGATTCGTCCGGCCGACCCGGCTTCGCGGAAAGAAACGAGCATGACCCACCACCTGGACGGGGCAGTGATACCGACTGGTTTCGACGTGCCCGTGGAGCCGCTGCGGCGGGCGGCACACTTCACCGGCGAGCCGGGATGCATCGCCGAGGCGCGCACGTTCGCGGCGCACTTCCTCCAGCAGCTGCGGACCGAGTGGTGCGCCACGATCGACGAGCGGGCCGACGGCGCGGTGCTGCTGGTGGTGAGCGAACTGGTCACCAACGCGGACCGGCACAGCGACGGTCCGTACATCCTGGAGCTGGAGGGCACGGACACCTCGCTCACGGTGGCGGTCTACGACAGCAGCCCCAGCCTGCCCCGGGTCTTCCCGCGCAACCCCGAACGCGTCGGCCGGCACGGTCTGGAGATCGTCCGCGCGCTGGCGCGGGACGTCAGTGTGGAACGCGTGCCGGTCGGCAAGCGCGTGTGCGCCGTGCTGCACCTCGGCGCCGCCTGACCGGCCACGCCGTCGCCCGACCGGGTCGACCCGGTCGGGCCGGCCCGGTCAGGCGCAGCCGAGCTCGCCCAGCATGCCCTCGCGCAGCCGGGCGATGATCCGCTTGATCAGACGGGACACATGCATCTGCGAGCAGCCGAGGCGCTCGCCGATCTCCGCCTGGGTGGCCTCCTCCACGAACCGCATGTGGATGATCTCCCGGTCGCGTTCGCTGAGCTCGGCCATGAGCGGAGCGAGCGAGTGGAAGTCCTCGACCAGGCGCAGCCCCTCCTCCTCGACCCCGATGAAGTCGGCCAGGACCGCCTCGCCGTTCTCCGGGCCGTCACCGGTGAGGGCGGCGTCCAGCGACGACGAGTTGTACCCGTTCGCGGCGATCTGCCCCTCGACGACCTGCTGCTCGGTGATGTTCATCAGCGTGGCGAGCTCGCCGACCGTGGGCTCCCGGTCCAGCCGGCTGGCGAGTTCCTCGCGGGCCTTCGCCAGTTCGACCCGCAGCTCCTGGAGCCGGCGCGGCACATGCACGGCCCACGTGGTGTCCCGGAAGAAACGCTTGATCTCACCGACGATGTACGGCAGCGCGAAGGAGGTGAACTCGACCTCGCGGGACAGCTCGAACCGGTCGATGGCCTTGATCAGGCCGATCATGCCGGTCTGCACGATGTCGTCCATGTCGTCGCCGCGGCCGCGGAACCGCCCGGCCGCGAACCGGACGAGGGACATGTTCATCTCGATGAGGGTGTTGCGCGCGTACTGGTACTCGTGCGTGCCCTCCTCCAGCTCCGCCATGCGGCGGAAGAACTGGCGGGACAGCTCCCTGGCATCGCGCGGGGCGACGGCGCGTGGATCCACCACGTCCTGCAGACTTCCGTCACCCGTCCCGGCCCCGGTGTGCTGTTCCGCTCCCTGCGCCTGCGACCGGATCACGGCGGTCCTCATTGCCTCTCCCCACGAACGTCACGGCTGACATGTGCCTGAACCCTGCGGGTACCCAGGTCATGGGAACCCATGCCCACCATGTTCCGACAGGTTCGGAACCACGGTGCGCACCGGTCGTCACTCGTACGTCCGATGGTACGGGGGCGCGGCCCGCGCGGCAGCCCGGGCCGCGCCCGGGAGCGCCTTCACTCAGGGCGGAACTCCGTTCCCTTCCCCCCGGGACCGGAATTCCTAGGCTGAGGAGGTGACCAATCAAGAGGTGACCGGCCCAGCGCCGGACCGTGCCCGTGTCATCCCCCTGCGCCCCGGCCCGCCGCCGGGTGCGGCCCCCGCACCCAGGGAGCCGCTGCTGCGCGACCTCGTCGGCGACGTGCTGCGCAGCGAGCGGCTCGCCCAGGAACGGACGCTGAAGGACGTCGCCGACGCGGCCCGGATCTCCATGCCCTATCTCTCGGAGGTGGAGCGGGGCCGCAAGGAGGCCTCCTCGGAGGTCCTCGCGGCCGCCGCCCAGGCGCTCGGTCTCGGCCTCGGCGACCTGCTGACCCGGGCCCACGGAGAGCTGGTCCGCGTCACCGGCCGGCGGGCCGCCACCACGACCCGGGGCGTCTTTGGCTCCGCGCACAACGGACTCTGCCTGGCCGCGTGACCGGCGCCCGGCGCCGCACACGCCCTCAGGGCCTGTCCGGCGGTCCCCGCCTGCCCCGCGGGCGGACGGCGGGAATCGTCAGACAGGCCCCAGGCGCCGGGTCAGCACCTCGTCGGCCAGGCCGTACGCCACGGCCTCCTCGGCGGTGAACACCTTGTCGCGGTCCATGTCGGACCGCAGGGTCGCCACGTCGTGGTGCGTGTGCCGGGACAGCACCTCCTCCACCTGGGAGCGGATCCGCACCATCTCCTTGGCCCGCAACGCCAGGTCGGACGCCGTGCCGCGCGATCCGCCCGAGGCCGGCTGCCCGAGCAGCACCCGCGCGTGCTCCAGCACGAACCGCCGCCCCGGGTCCCCGCCGGCCAGCAGCACGGCCGCCGTGGACGCCGCCTGCCCGACGCAGAACGTCGACACCGGCGCCTGGACGAACGTCATCGTGTCGTAGATCGCCATCAGTGAGGTGAACGAGCCGCCGGGGGAGTTGATGTAGACCGCGATCTCGTTCTCCGGGGCCGACGACTCCAGATGGAGGAGCTGCGCGATGACGACGTTGGCGACCCCGTCGTCGATCTCCGTGCCCAGGAAGATGATCCGCTCGGCCAGCAGCCGGCTGAACACGTCGTAGGACCGCTCGCCCCGCGGGGTGCGCTCGACGACGTTCGGAATCGTGTACGTTCCCATCACCGCAGCCCCATCCTGGGCCGGGCGGCGGCCGGGCGGACGTCGTCGAACGACTCCACCACCCGGTCGACCATCCCGTAATCCCTGGCCTGCTCGGCCGTGAACCAGCGGTCCCGGTCGCCGTCCCGGGAGATGGTCTCCGGGGTCTGGCCGGTGTGCTCGGCGGTGATCCGCTCGATGGTCCGCTTGGTGAACTCCAGGCTCTCCGCCTGGATCTCGATGTCGGCGGTGGTGCCCCCGATGCCCCCCGACGGCTGGTGCATCATGACGCGCGCGTTCGGCAGGGCGTAGCGCTTGCCGGGCGTGCCGACACAGAGCAGGAACTGGCCCATGCTGGCCGCGAAGCCCATGGCCAGGGTCGAGACGTCGTTGGGGATCAGCCGCATCGTGTCGTAGACGGCCAGCCCCGCGTGCACCGAACCGCCGGGGCTGTTGACGTACAGGCTGATGTCGGTGCGCGGGTCCTCGGCGGACAGGACCAGCAACTGCGCGCACACGCGGTTGGCGGACACCTCGTCGACCTGCGTGCCGAGCAGCACGATGCGCTGCGCGAGCAACTGGGCGGCGAGATGGTCGTCGAACCGGGTCGGCGGGGTGTCGCCCTCCTCGGCCCGGGGCGGCGGGGCCGGCCACGGGCCGGCGGTGAACGGAGACATCGGCGCTCCTGGTGGTCGCTCGTCGGAACGCGGCCGAAGCGACCGCGCGCCTCCACTCTCGACCGGCCGGCGGGGCGCCCGCGGACATCTCTGCCCGTGGCAGATTCGCCACGGGCAGAGCGCTCCCCCGTGCCGCCGTCCGGGTCGGTCCGGGGGCCGCACCGATGAGTTCCGGGGCAGGGCCGGGTCAACACTCATGACCGCGTTCCACGCCCGGGAGGTACTCATGACCACCGACGGATTCACCACATGTCTCTGGTACGACGGCCAGGCCGAGGAGGCCGCGAACTTCTACGTCTCGGTCTTCAAGGACTCGAGCATCGGCGACATCGTCCGGAACACCGACGCCACGCCCGGCGCCGAGGGCTCCGTGCTCACCGTCGAGTTCACGGCCAACGGCCAGAAGTTCGTCGCACTGAACGGCGGACCCGAGTTCACGTTCAACGAGGCGATCTCCTTCCAGCTCGACTGCGCGGACCAGGCGGAGATCGACCACTACTGGGAGAAGCTCGTCGAGGGCGGCGGCGAGCACGGCCCCTGCGGCTGGCTCAAGGACCGGTTCGGCGTCTCCTGGCAGGTCAACGCGGTCCGGCTGACCGAGATGATCGGCGACCCGGACCGGCGGAAGGCGGACCGCGCCCTGAAGGCCATGATGACGATGGGCAAGCTCGACATCGCCGCCCTGGAGAAGGCGTACGCGGGCGAGTGAGGTCCGGACCGACGGCGGGGCCGCCGCAGGGCCCCGACGTCCCGGTCAGTCCGCGCGGAGATCCTCCTCGATCACCCGTGTGATCTCCCGCGCGATGCGCAGGATGCCGGGTGAGCGGACCGGACAGGGCTTCGGGGCGGACGTCGTCGGCGCCAGACAGAAGTGCAGAGGATCGTCCTCCCGGTGCAGGGCCGTCCGGTCGTGGCCGGGCTGGGTGCAGTAGTCCGGGTGGGCACGCTCGTAGGCGTCGCACGGCAGGTATCGCGCCCAGGTGTACCGGGCCCCCGCCGGGCTCACCGCCTTCCCCGCGTCGGCGACGAGATCGCCAAAGGCGGCGGCCCGCTCCTCGTACAGCGCGTTCACCCGGCGCACCCGGTCGGGAGCGATCGGGTCGGGGCCCTGCAGCACCCAGACGATCCGCGGCGCCCGGCTCCCGCCCGCCGAACGGATCTGCTCGGCCAGGCGCCGCGCGTCGGCCGCGTACCGCCTCAGATACCGCTCCGGCGAGGCGTCGTAGGTGATCTCGTCCATGCACGGCGTATAGCCCCAGGAGTTGCCCCAGAACTGCAGCACCACATGGTCCGGCCGCAGCGACCGCACCAGCGCCGCCGCCTTGTCCGGCGCCGGAACGAGGGAGCGCCCGGCGGAACCCTCCAGGTAGTCGCACAGGGTGGTGCCCGAGTGGGGCGCGCTCGTGTAGCGGGCGCGCACCCGCGCGCGCAGCTCCCGCCCGAGCACTTCCTGGTTCTCCGTCGCCAGGGAGTCCCCGAGATACAGGACCGTGGGCGGGTCCACGGCCGTGGCGGCGGGCCGCTGGTGCGTGGTGGCCGACGGCTGCGGCGAGGTGGGCGGGGGCGGTTCGGTCCCCGGCTCCGACGACGGATCCGCGCACGCGCCGAGCAGTGCGGCGGCGAGCACCACGGACACGGTCCACGGCTTGCGCATACGGCGGCTCCCGCCCGGCCGGCGACACGGCGTCCCAGGCAAGCACAGCCGGGGCCGGCGGGGAAGACACGGTTTTGGCCGAAGGCCGCTCGGCGCGCGGCCGGCGGCGGTGGTGGCTAGCGTGAGGAGACGGACCGACCGCCTGTCCGGAAAGGCCCGAAGCCATGGCCGCACCGCCCGAGGGCACCCCGTGCTGGGCCGACGCGATGTTCACCGACGTCGAGGGAGCCAAGCGTTTCTACGGAGACGTCCTCGGCTGGACCTTCGCCGAGGCGTCGGCCGGGTCCGGCGACTACACCGAGGCCCGCGCCGACGGCAGGGCGGTGGCGGCCGTCGTACCGCCGATGCCCGGCCAGGAGGGCACCTCGCAGTGGTGCCTGTACTTCGCGGCCACGGACGCCGCCGCGACCGCCGCCCGGATCCGGGACCACGGCGGCGAGCTGCTGATGGAGCCGATGCGGATCGGCGACCTCGGCACGATGTGCCTGGCGCGCGACCCCGGTGGGGTCGTCTTCGGCCTGTGGCAGGCCGGCACCCACGAGGGCTTCGGGGCGGTGGCCGAGCCCGGCGCGTACTGCTGGGCGGAGGTCTTCACCCGTGAGCCGGAGAAGTCCGACGCGTTCTTCCCCGCCGTGTTCTCCTACCGTTCGGAGCGGCTGGAGGACGGGGCGGACTTCCGCGTCTACGACCTGGGGGAACGCGGCGTGCTCGGCCGGACGCGGATGACGGACGACCTCCCGCCCGGGACACCCCCGTACATCAACGTCTACTTCACCGTCGCCGACTGCGACGAGGCGGTGGTCCGCGCGACCGACCGGGGCGGTGTCCTGCGGTTCGGCCCGACGGACACGCCCTTCGGCCGGTTCGCGGCGATCGGCGACCCGCAGGGCGCGGACTTCTCGGTGATCGACCTCACCACCACCACGGGCGGGACGCCGACGACGGCCGACGTGGAGTGAGCGGGCCCGGCCCGCCCGCCCGGACATGGCATGATCGGGCGCATGCGTGAACGAGTTGTGGCCGCGTGCGACGGGGCTTCGAAGGGAAACCCGGGGCCCGCCGGCTGGGCCTGGGTGGTCGCCGACGATTCCGGGACGCCGGTCCGCTGGGAGGCGGGAGCGCTCGGAAAGGCCACCAACAACATCGCCGAACTCACGGCGCTGGAGCGGCTGCTGGCGGCGACCGACCCCGCCGTGCCGCTCGAGGTCCGGATGGACTCGCAGTACGCCATGAAGGCCGTCACCACCTGGCTCCCCGGCTGGAAGCGCAACGGCTGGCGCACCGCGGCCGGCAAACCGGTCGCCAACCAGGAACTCGTCGTCCGCATCGACGAACTCCTCCAGGACCGCTCGGTCGAGTTCCGCTACGTCCCCGCCCACCAGGTCGACGGCGACCGGCTCAACGACTTCGCCGACCGTGCGGCCAGCCGGGCGGCCACCGCCCAGGAGGACGCCGGCAGCGAGCAGGGCTCGCCCGAACCGCCGCCCGCCCCGGGCCGTCCGGCGGGCGGCGCGGCGGGGCGCGGGTCCGGCGGGGCGAAGACGCCCCGGCAGCGCGGCGGCTCCCCGGCCCGCACGATCAAGGCCAAGTTCCCCGGCCGCTGCCCGTGCGGGCGGTCCTACACGGCCGGAGAGCCGATCGCCAAGAACGACAAGGGCTGGGGCCACCCCGAGTGCCGGACGGCGGCCCGGAGCGCCTGAGCCGGCGCACGAGGACGGCGGAGCCGCCCGCCGGCCGGGCGGCACGGATGACAGACTGACCTCCATGGACGAGCGCACATTCGACAGGTCGGGACAGCACGCCTCCGTGATCGGTCTCGGCACATGGCAACTCGGGGCGGACTGGGGCGACGTCGACGACAAGGAAGCCCTCGCGGTGCTGGAGGCCGCCGCCGAGTCGGGCGTCACCTTCTTCGACACCGCCGACGTGTACGGCGACGGACGCAGCGAGCAGACCATCGCGTCGTTCCTGAGCGGGCGGCCCGATCTGCACGTACTGGTCGCCACCAAGATGGGCCGCCGGGCCGACCAGATCCCCGAGAACTACGTCCTGGACAACTTCCGCGCCTGGAACGACCGTTCGCGGCGCAACCTGGGCGTCGACCGCATCGACCTGGTGCAGCTGCACTGCCCGCCGACCCCCGTCTACTCCACCGACGAGGTCTTCGACGCCCTCGACACCCTGGTGGCGGAGGAGCGCGTCGCCGCCTACGGCGTCAGCGTGGAGACCTGCGCCGAGGCGCTCACCGCGATCGCCCGGCCGAACGTGGCGAGCGTGCAGATCATCCTCAACCCGTTCCGCATGAAGCCGCTGCTCGAGGTCCTCCCGGCGGCCCGGGAGGCGGGCGTCGGCATCATCGCCCGGGTCCCGCTCGCCTCCGGACTGCTGTCCGGCAAGTACACCAGGGACACCGTCTTCCCCGAGAACGACCACCGCACCTACAACCGGCACGGTGAGGCCTTCGACCAGGGCGAGACCTTCTCCGGCGTCGACTGGGCGACCGGTGTCGAGGCCGCCGCCGAGTTCGCCGCGCTCGCCCCCGAGGGGTACACGCCGGCCCAGCTCGCCCTGCGCTGGATCGTCCGGCAGCCCGGCGTCACCACCGTCATCCCCGGCGCCCGCTCGCCCGAGCAGGCCCGCGCCAACGCGGCCGCCGCCCGGCTCCCGGAGCTGCCCGGGGCGACGCTCACGGCGATCCGGGACCTCTACGACCGGCGGATCAAGGACCAGGTCGAGGCCCGCTGGTAGCGGCGGTGGACGTCACGGCTCCAGGAGCAGCTGCCGTTCCTGCTCCTGGTCGCCGGAGGCGGCGCCCTCATCGTGTGCCGTGAAGGACCGTGCGAGGGTGTCGCTCGCCCGCCGCACCGCCTGGGGGGTGCCCTGCACGGTGACGGTCACCGGCGCCGACAGCGCCCCCGCTTCCGCGGGACCGGCGCCCTCCCGCCCCTCTCCGGTGAACGTCGCCACGCGTACCGTCGCGTGTTCCCCGGAGGGGGGCCGGTCCGCCGCCCCGAACGTGTCCTCCAGGGCCCTGACGACCGCTCGGGCGTCGTCGACGTCCCCGCCGCCGATCGTCACGGTGAGCTGGGTGTCCGACATGCGTCCCACGACCTCCTGGCCTCGGTGTCATCAGCCGTCCGTGTAACCGTGCCCCGCGTCCGCAAACCGGCGGCCGCCCTGGGAGGACGGCGGCTTTCGGGGCATCCGGTGGGGAGACCTACGGAAGGGAGCCATCGTGTCGGACACGGAGCAGGGTGCGAACGCGCGCAGGGGGCGGGACGAGACCGCGGAGGAGAGAGCGGACCGGATGTGGACGGAGCTCATCCAGGAGATCCGTGTCGCCCAGATGGGAGTGCAGATCCTCTTCGGCTTCCTGCTGACCGTCGTGTTCACCCCGACCTACGCCAAGCTGTCCGACACGGACCAGACGATCTACATAACGACGGTGGTGCTGGGCGCCTGCGCCACCGGCGCGCTCATCGGCCCGGTCTCCCTGCACCGGCTCGTCTCCGGACGGCGCATCAAACCGCAGGCCGTGCGGTGGGCCTCCCGGCTCACCATGCTCGGCCTCCTGCTGCTGCTCGCCACCACCAGCGCCTCACTGCTGCTCATCCTGCGGGTGGCCACCCACGACGGCTTCGTCCCGTACCTGGTCGCCGGGGTGGTGTGCTGGTACCTGCTGTGCTGGTTCGGCCTGCCGATGTGGACCCGGTACCGTCACACCACGCGCTGATCAGTTCCCGGTGAGGATGTCCGCGAGGAAGTCGTCCACGCGGACCTCCTCGCACCCCGGCGGGACCCTCAGCCGGGTCTCGTGCAGGAACTCGCCGACGGTCTCGGCCCAGGCGAACACCACCGCGTGGTGCCGGCCGCCGTCGGCGTGCGCCTCGCCGAGGAACTCCATCCGCAGCTCCCGCCCCACACCCCGGGACTCCGGCCGCAGCCGTACGTCCCCGATGCCCACCGGGCGGGTGAGACCCTCGGCGACCATCTCCCGGTCCAGCTGCCAGCGGGCGAGGACCCGGCCGTCGTGGCTGAAGACGATGGTGACGGCGAACGGGTCGGACGGGTCGTAGCTCAGGTGGGCGAGCACGGGAAAGCGGTCCGCGTCGCCCGCCTGGAGCTCCACCACCAGGGTCTTGTGCACGAACGAGTTCACGAGAGGGCCTCCGGGAAGTACCGACGTAGAGACCTCTAGTACCCCGCATCCGCGCGAGATGCTCGGCTCTACGGGTGAATCACCGGCCGCGCGGGCCGCCGTAGGCGTCAGCCGAGGGCGTCCCGCAGCGCCGGCAGCAGCGTCTTCTCCGACCAGTCCAGGTACGCCGGCTGCGACTCGCCGCCGATCTGCACCAGGGCGATCTCGGTGAAACCCGCCTCGGCGTAGGGGCGGACGGCCTCGACGAAGTCCGCCGGGTCGCTGCCGCACGGGATCGACCCGGCGACGTCCTCGGGCCGGACGAACCGCGTCGCCGACGCGAAGGAGTCCGGGTGCGGCAGCTCCGAGTTGACCTTCCAGCCGTTGCCGAACCAGCGGAACTGGTCGTGGGCGCGTTCGACGGCCGCGTCCCGGTCGGGGTCGTAGCACACCGGCAGCTGCCCCACCCGCGGTTTGCCCCGCCCGCCGTGCCGGTCGAAGGCGTCGAGCAGCTCCGCCTCCGGCTCGGTGGCGATCACCAGGTCGGCGAGCCGGCCCGCCAGGGCGCAGGACCGCTTGCCGGAGACCGCGACGCCGATCGGCGGCGGCCGGTCCGGCAGGTCCCACAGCTTGGCCGACTCGACGTCGAAGTGGGTGCCGCGGTGGTTCACGTGGCCGCCCTCGAACAGCGCGCGGATGATCTCCAGCGCCTCCTCGAGCATCTCGTGCCGCACGTCCACGGAGGGCCAGCCGCCGCCCACCACGTGCTCGTTGAGGTTCTCGCCGGAGCCGAGCCCCAGCCGGAACCGGCCCTCGGACAGCAGCTGCACCGTCGCCGCCTTCTGCGCCACCACCGCCGGGTGGTAGCGCAGCGTCGGACACGTCACGTACGTCATCAGCGGGATGCGCGAGGTGGCCTGCGCGGCGGCGCCCAGCACGCTCCAGGCGTACGGCGCGTGCCCCTGCGACGCCAGCCAGGGGAAGTAGTGGTCCGAGGTCACCGAGAAGTCGAAGCCGGCCTCCTCGGCCCGCACCACGTGGTCGACCAGCTCACGGGGCCCGGCCTGCTCGGTCATCATCGTGTATCCGATTCGCACCATGCCGCCCGGGTCCCCGGCCCGGGGCGGGGAAAACGATGGATCACCCGGCGGTGACCCGGGCAGGATGCCTGCCATGACAGCCCACCCGCTCCCCACCGCCGACCCCGCCGCCCAGGGCGTCGACGCGTCCGGCGTCCACGCCTTCCTCGACGCCCTCGAAGCCGCCCCGGACATCGAACCGCACAGCCTGATGGTCCTGCGCCACGGCCGGCTCGTGGCCGCCGGCTGGTGGGCGCCGTACACCGCGCGGCGCCCGCATCAGCTGTACTCGCTCAGCAAGAACTTCACCGCGACCGCCGCCGCCCTCGCCGAGGCCGAGGGACTGCTCGACTTCGACGCCCCGGTGCTGTCGTACTTCCCGGAGTTCGAGGCCGACATCACCGACCCGCGCAGCCGGGCGATGCTGGTCCGGCACGTGGCGTCCATGGCCAGCGGCCACGAGGGCGAGACCGTCGACGCGGCCTTCGCCGCCGACCCGGCCGAACCCGTGCGCGGATTCCTGCTCCAGCCGCCGCAGCGCGACCCGGGCACCGTCTTCGCCTACAACCAGCCCTGCACGTACACCCTCGGCGCGATCGTGCAGCGGGTCACGGGACAGTCGCTCACCGACTACCTGCGGCCCCGGCTGTTCGGCCCGCTGGGCATCGGCGAGGCGCTGTGGCAGCGGGACCGCACCGGCCGCGAGATCGGCTTCAGCGGACTGCACGCCGCCACCGACGCCGTGGCGCGGCTCGGCCAGCTGTACCTGGACGACGGGATCTGGCGGGGCGAACGGCTGCTGCCCGAGGGATGGGCCGCCCGCGCCTCCCGCCCGTACATACCGACCGACGGCGCCATGGGGGAGGGGGACCGGCAGGACTCGAACCTCGGCTACGGGTACCAGTTCTGGATGTCCCGGCACGGTTTCCGGGGCGACGGGGCCTACGGGCAGTTCTGCCTCGTCCTGCCCGAGCACGACGCGGTGGTCGCCGTGACGACGGCGACCGAGCGGATGCAGGGATACCTCGACCTGGTCTGGCGGCATCTCCTGCCCGCCTTCCACCCCGGACCGCTGACCGGCCGTCGGGCCGCGGACACCGCCCTGCGCGAGCGCCTCGGCCGGCTCGCCCTGCCCCCGGCCGACGGCGGTCCCGTACCGCCGGAGCGGGCCGGGGACTGGTCCGGCGCCGCGTTCGCCCCGGAGGGCGGGGGCTGCGCCGACCAGCCGAAGCTGACCGCGGCCGAGGTCACGGCGGACGCCGACGGCGGCTGGACACTGAGCCTCACCGAGGACGGCGAACGGTTCGACGCACGGTTCTCCGACGGGCGGGGGTGGACGACGGCCGAGAAGCCCGTCCCGACCGCCGCGAGCGGCGGCTGGGCCGACGGCGACACCCTCGCCGTGGACCTGGTGTTCCTGGAGACGCCGCACCGCCTCCGGGTCACCTGCTCCCTCACCGGCCGGACCTTCCGGGCCCGCTGGCTCACCCGCCCGCTGCAGGAGTGGCCCCTGCGCAAGCTGCGCGCCCCGCGCGGTTCAGTCCGCGGCGGACCGGAACGTCCGTAGGAAGGTCCGCAGGGCCTCCCGGCTCGCGGGTTCCTCCCAGCCGGCGGCCGGGGTCGTCCAGCGCAGCGAGAAGCCCCGCCCGCCGCCCAGGAGGAAGCCGCGGCCGAAGGTGCGCACCCGGGCGCCGTCGGCCGCGGCGTACCACTCCATGTCGGCGGCCTCGCGCCCCCGGTACGTCGTCGCCCGGATCCCGCCGATCCGCTCGTAGCCGTCGCGGGACCGCTCCAGGCGCGGCTCCACGTCGTCCCGCCACACGGCCACCGCGTCCGGCCCCACACGCGTGCTGTAGGTGACGGCGAGCGTGCGCGGATCCCCGTCGGCGCCGAAGGTGACGCGGTAGGCCAGATCGGAGGCGCGCGAGGTGCCCAGCCGCTCCCAGCCCTCGGGCAGCGCGACGGAGAAGCCCTCCGGGGCCCGGTAGGTCCGGTAGCCGGGCGGAAGGCCGCCCGTGCCGTCCGACGGGGACGGGGCGGGCGTGGAACGGTCACCGGGCTCGTCCGGCGCGCCGGAACCGGCCGGCCCGGACGCGGAGGCCGGTGGCGCGTCGGCGGCGGATCCGGTGCCGCCGTCCGGCAGTCCCCGCGTCGCGGCGAGCACGGCGACCGCCACCGTGACGACGGCCAGCGCGGTGCCGAGGAGCACCGTCCGTCCGCCCCGCCCCTGGCCCGCGTAGCGCACGGAGCCGGTGTGCCCACCGCGCGGCCGGGGGCTCGGCACCGCCGCGGGGACGGCACCCGGGTCCTCCCGCAGCACCCGGGTGAGCACCCCGCGGACCACCTGGCGGGTCAGCCGCTCCCGCGGGTCCTTGCGCAGCAGCCCCTGGACGACCCGCGTGAGCGGGCCCGCCCGTACCGGTGTGCGCGGCGGCAGCCGGTCCACGCCCTTCAGCGTGGCCTCGGGCCGCCCGCGGTCCCGGAACGGCGGACGCCCCTCCAGCATCGTGTAGAGGATCGCGCCCAGCGCCCACAGGTCCGTGGCCGGCCCGATCCGCCCGTCACGGGCCTGCTCGGGGGAGGCGTACGACGGTGCCGTGAGCCGGGGCGCCGACGTCGTGCCGGCCAGACCGTACCCGGTGACGACGGCCGGCCCGCTCTCGCGCAGGAACACCTGGCCGGGGCTGAGCTCGCCGTGCGTGACGCCCTCGGCGTGCACGGCGTCCAGCACGTCGAGCAGTTCCAGCGCGATGCGCGCGGCCCGCACAGGGGGGAACGTGCCCTCCTCGGCGAGGACCTCGTCGAGCGGTGTGCCGTCGATCCAGGGGGTGACGGTCCACAGGAAGCCGGACTCCTCGACGGTGTCGACGACGGCGGCGGTCCGGCCGGGGCACAGCCGGGCCACGGTCCCGTTGGCCCGAAGGACACGGGAGGGCGCGCCGCGGGCGACGTCGGCGGCGTCCCGCGGGAGGCCGGTCCGTGTGACCAGGCAGGGGCGGCCGGTCATCAGGTCGTCGGCGTACCAGCGGACGCGGTTGGTCTCCCGGTGCGTGATCTCGACCAGCCGGTAGCGTCCGGCGACCGACCGGTCGGTGGAGACGTGCGCCCTGCCCATGGCCATCCCTCGCCGAACCGCCGGACCCCGCTTCCCCCGTTGATACGGAGGAGCGGGCGGGTCCGTTCAACGGGACGCTCAGCGAAGCTCGAAGTGTTCCGTCCAGGCGATCATGTCGCCGGTGGTGGCGTTGCCCCCGCACACCACGAGACCGAGTCGGGCCCCCTCGCCGACCCGCTCCAGCACCCGCCGCGCGGCCGGCAGCAGACAGCCGGCCGCCGGCTCGGCCCACACCTTGGCGTGGTCCGCGAGCTCCAGCGAGCCCCGCACCGCCTCCCGGTCCGGCACCACCAGCACCTCGGTGACCAGCTCCGACACATGCTCGTACGTCAACTGGGAGACGGCCGGGGCACTGAGGGTGGACACGATCGACGTCAGCTTCACCGGCACCGGGCCGCCCGCCGCCAGCGCCTCGGACATCGCCTGCGCGCCCTCGGTCTCCACGCCCCAGATCCGCACTCCCGGCCGCAGCGCCCGCAGCGCCGCCGCGACCCCGGCGATCAGTCCGCCGCCCCCGATGCTCACCAGGACGTCCGTGAGGTCGCCGGCGTCCGCGGCGAACTCCGCCCCCACCGTGCCCTGGCCCGCGATCACCACCGGGTCGTCGAAGGGGTGGACCAGGGTCAGTCCCTCCCGCTGGAGCCGCGTCATGAGCGCGAACGCGCCGTCCATGTCGTCGGTCACCCGCACCGAGGCGCCCGCGGACTCCGCGATCTCCACGGCCCGCACCGGCGCCGAACGCGGCATCACCACCGTGGCCTTCACATCGAGGGCCGCGGCCATCACCGCGAGGGCGATCCCGTGATTGCCGCCGCTCACCGCCACGACCCCGGCGGCCCGCTCGGCCCCGCCCAGCGACAGCAGCTTCGCCGCCGCGCCCCGCACCTTGAACGAACCGGTGCGCTGCAGCAGCTCCAGCTTCGCCGTGACCGGGACACCCAGCAGCGCCGACAGCCCGGGGCTCGGCACGGTCGGGGTCCGCACCACGTGCCCGGCGATCCGCTCGGCCGCGGTCTCGATGTCGGCGATCCCGATCACGACTGTCACCTTTCCGGCCCGGGGGGTGGTGATCCGCGCCGTGGCCCACCCTGGCCCGCGCGGCGGCCGAGGTCAACAACGCTCAGTGCTGCTGGGCCTTCTGCGGTGTCGCCTCACTGGGCCGGACGACGACGTACCCCTCACCCTGCAGCATCAGCTGCACGGCCTCGCCGGACCCGCCGCGCAGCATCGAGCCCAGTGACTGGGAACGGTGCAGCGAGGTGGCCAGGCCCGCGGTCCAGCCGACGATCGCGTCCGTGTCCACGTACACCGGGTACTGCGGCGACACCGGGATCACCAGCGGGTTCCCCTCGCACACCAGCCCCAGCCGGCCGTGTCCGGTGAAGACGCTGTTGAACAGCCCGCCGCCGCTGATGCCGGCGCCCTTCACGGTCGCGACGCGGTACGACAGCGAGGAGTCGAAGCACAGGACGTTGCGGCCGTTGACGGTGAACTCGTCGCCGGGGTCCACCTCGACGACGAAGCAGTTCTGCGCCTCGTGCGCGAACCAGGCCTCGCCCTGTCCGCGGACCGCCATCAGCGGCAGCCCCTCGCCGGTCACCGCCCGTTTGAGCATGCCGCCGACGCCCTGGCCCTTGCGCTCGAACTGGAGGCTGCCGCGATAGGCGATCATCGCGCCCTGCCGCGCGTGCATCTCGCCGTCGACCGTGTAGCGGATGCATTTGGCGTTCTCGACGGTCATGCCCGCGGCCGTGGCCGGCTGCACCATGTGCTGACTGGAAAACAGGTCACCCTTCATGGGGGCATCCTCGCCCGGACTCCCTCCTTCCGCCAGGATCATGCGCGGACGACGCGGGGCGGGCGTCGTCAGCCGCCGAAGAGCTGGGTCCAGTACGTGCCCGCCCGGCCGCCGCCCGCGAATCCGACACCGATGCGGGTGAAACCGGCCTCGAGGATGTTGGCGCGGTGACCGGGACTGTTCATCCACCCCTGGACGACCTCGGCGGCCGAGCGCTGTCCGCACGCTATGTTCTCGCCGGTCGTCCGCAGCACCGAACCCGCGGCGGCGGCCCGGTCCCAGGGCTTGCCGCCGTCGGGCGCGGTGTGGGAGTAGAAGTCGCGGGCCACCATGTCGGCGCTGTGCGCCTGCGCCGCCGCGGTCAGCCGGGGATCGCGGGACAGGGGCGGCAGTCCGGCGCGGGCGCGCTCCCGGTTGGTGAGGTCGATGACCTCGCCGGCCGTGCGGTCCCGGCCGTCCGGGGTGAGCGGACTGGCCCACAGCGCCGTCCAGTAGGTGTCGCCCGACCCGTCGCAGGACCCGACGGCGGCGTGGGTGAAGGAAGGATCGCACACGGTGCGGCGGGCCGCGTCGTGACGCAGGCAGTGGTCGACGAACCGGTCGACGGTGAGCGGCCCGGAGACCAGGTGTTCGCCGACGGTGAGGTACGGGTATCCGGCGGCGACGACCCGCTGGTGGACGGAGACGCCGTCCACGCCCTCGGCACCGAGGCGTCCGCCCCGCGCCATCATGCCGGCGTGCTCCCGCGCCGCGCCGGCCAGCCGCGCGTCGGGGGCGACCGGAGGCGAACCGGCGGCGGCCCGGGCGGCGTTCACCAGCTCGAGGAAGCCGTCCCCGGCGGCCGGGCGGGCCGGGGCGGCGGGTGCCGTGCGCGGGGCGACCGCCCCGCCGTCGTCCGCCACGTCGACCCCGAAGTCGCGTGCGAGACCGGCCAGCCCGTCGGCGTACCCCTGCCCCAGGGCGCGCAGTCTCCAGCCCGCGCCGCGCCGGTAGATCTCCGCGAGGAGCAGGACGGCCTCCTGCCGCACCCGGGGCGGGGAGAACCGGGCGAGCGGGCGTCCGCCGGCGTCGGCGACCCGGAGCACGGGGACGGGCAGTCCGCTCAGCGGGGTGCCGGGGCCGGCGGGGCTGACGGCCACGGTGACCCGGCCGGCGCCGGGGCGCAGCGCCGCCGGGTCGACGGTGAGCGTGTCCCCGCCGAGCCGGGCGCCCGGCGCGGACGGCTGGTTGTAGAACACGAAGTCGCCGTCGCCGCGCACCTTTCCACCGTCGTCCGTGATCAGCGCGGACACGTCGAAGGGGCCGGGCACCCGGACGGTCACGGCACCGCCCGGGAGGGCCAGATTGCCGCCGGGGACCAGCTCCTGCATCACGCCGCCCTGCTGTCGTCGTACACGGACCGGTGGGAGGTGTCCGGACAACGACGGGCGGCGGCCGCGGGTTCCCGGCCGCGGTTCCTCGGCGGCGCAGCGTCCGCGCCCAGTTCGACGGCACCCGTCCCGCCGGACCCGGCGACGGCCGACCTGCCGGGTGGCTGGTGGGCGGAGGGCTGAAAGCGCCGGACGGGAAGTGATCGCCGTGGACCCCCGCAACACCTCCCGACAGTGCCCCGAACGCGGGCACACCGCCAGGGGGAGCCGGCCCACCCAGGGGAAGTTCCACCGCCTCGCCTGCGGTCACACCGCACACGCTGACACCGTGGGAGCCGCCAACGTATGACGGGCCGGGCTGGTCCGTCGCAACGCCGACCCGGCATGGCGGGAAGCCCCGTCCTTCAGGACGGGGAGGAGTCACGGGCAGTCCCGTCTCGACCGTGCGGCTGAGCCGGCCGACCGCCGACGGGAGCGTCGCCTCGTCCACGGCGGCGGCGACCTTGTCCAGCCGGTCCAGGTCGAGTCGGGTCCCGGTCCGGCCGCGGCCGCCGCACCGGCCCCGCCCCTCGTATGGTCGGTCGCGCCGACGCGCTCGGGTACGCGTGAGCTCCGCGTACGGCGCGACCGCGTGCGGCCGGGGCGGCGGTGTAGGGAAGACTGGAGCACGCGAAGTGGACACGACACCGGGAGGAACCGCATGACGCGCCCGATCACGGCAGGGATCGACGGAACCGGGGAGAGCCTCGCCGCGCTGGCCTGGGCCGCGCGGGAGGCGGTCCGCCGGGGACTGCCGCTCAGGGTGGTGCACGCCTGGCGGTTCGAGGCGCACGACGCGGTGGACACGGGGGACCGGGCGGCACAGGAGCAGTGGGTCCGCGCGTCGGTGGACGAGGCGGTCCGCGTCGTCGCTGAACGCCACCCCGCTCTCGCCGTGACGGCGGACGTCCTGGAGGGCGACGCCGTGCGGACGCTGACCGGTGTCGCCGCGGACGCGGAGATGCTGGTGCTCGGCTCGCGCGGACACGGGCGGATCATGGGCTTCCTGGTCGGCTCGGTCGGTCAGCAGGTGATCGTCGACGCCGAGCGTCCTGTGGTGTTCGTGCGGGCCGGGGACCAGGCGTCGGACGAGGTCGCCGGGCACGAGATCGTGGTCGGTCAGCAGGGCGACCCGGAGGACAGCGCCGCCGCGCTCGGCCTCGCCTTCGGGACGGCGGCCCGGCGCGGGGCCACGGTGCGCGCCGTACGGGCCTGGACCCTGCCCCCGGTGTTCGCCTACAGCCCCGCCTCGCTCCAGCTCCTCGACGAGGCCGGCGGCCTGGAACCGTACGAGCGGAAGGCGCTGGCGGCGGCTCTCGCGCCGTGGCGGGAGCGCTACCCGGACGTGCACGTGATCGAGCACGTGGAGATGGGCAGCGCCGGACAGGTGCTGCTGTCGGTGGCGGGCACCGCCCAGCTGATGGTGGTCGGCCGCCGCGCCCGCCGCACGGCCGTGGGGGCCAGGATCGGCTCGGTGGCCCACGGCGTCCTGCACCACGCGGACTGCCCGGTGGCGGTGGTGCCGCCGGCCTGACGCGGTGGACCGCCCGGCTCAGTCGGCCGTCGGCCGGAGCGTCTCCCGCGCCTTCGGCAGGATGTTCCTGATGTAGTCCTCGACGGCCGTGTCGAGCCCGATGTCGTGCTGCGCCCGCTCGGACAGGTACCAGCGGTGCTCCAGCAGTTCGTGGTAGATCTCCGCGGCGTCCACCGGGCCGCGCAGCTCCGGCGGCACGGACCGCACGGTGGGCCGGAAGACCTCGCGCACCCAGCGGTGGGCGAGGACCTCCGGGCGGGCGCCGAGGGGGTCGCCGGGCGCGTAGTCGTCCTGGGTGGCCATCCAGCTCTCCAGGTCGTTCAGCAGCCGCCTGGCCTGGTTCTCCTCGGCGTCGAGACCGGTCAGGCGCAGCAGCTGGCGCTGGTGGTGACCGGCGTCGACGACCTTGGGCACGAAGGTGACGGTGTCGCCGTTGGAGGCGTGCTCGATCTGCATCTCGGCCACGTCGAAGCCGAGGTCGTTCAGCCGGCGGATGCGGCGCTCGATGTAGTGGTGCTTGCCCGCCGGGTAGACGGAGGTGCGGGTCAGCTCCTGCCACAGGCTCTGGTAGCGGGAGCAGATCTCGGTGCCGAACTCGATCGGGTCGACGGCAGGGTGCAGCGCCCCGGACGCCTCCAGGTCGAGCAGCTCGCCGCTGATGTTGACCCGCGCGAGATCGAGGTCGTACTCCCGCTGGCCGACGCTCAGTTCCGGGTGCAGGTCCCCGGTCTCGGCGTCCACGAGATACGCGGCGTAGGCGCCCGCGTCGCGCCGGAACAGCGTGTTGGACAGCGAGCAGTCGCCCCACGCGAACCCGGCCAGGTGCAGCCGCACCAGGAGCACGGCGAGCGCGTCCATCAGCCGGTGCATGGTCGCCGGGCGCAGCGTCGTCTCGAACATCGACCGGTACGGCATCGAGCCGCCGAGGTGACGGGTGATCAGGACGCTCTCCAGCGGCTCCCCGGCGGGGTCGGTGCGGCCGGTGACCACGGCCAGCGGGTCCACCGCCGGGATGCCGATCCGGTCCAGGTCGCGCAGCAGCTCGTACTCCCGCAGCGCCGGCCGGCGGGCGAGCTCCTTGACCGCGATCACCTCGTCGCCGGCGCGCGCGTAGCGCACCACGTGCCGGGAGATGCCGCGCGGCAGCGGCACCAGGTACTCCTCGGGCCACTCCTCCAGCGGCAGCTGCCACGGCAGTTCCAACAGGAGCGCGGGATGCTCCGGGTTGGTGGCGTTGATCTGCAGTGCCATGGCGGCGGTGTCCTCGTCTCGCGGGCGGTCGTCGCCTCACTCTATTGGGCCCGCTCCCGGGCCAGCCGGGCGGCGTCCCGTACGGGCCCCTCGTGCAGCGGGCCGTGCCCGGGCAGCAGCAGGCCGCCGTCCAGTCCGGCCAGGACGTCCAGCGAGGCCACGGCGGTGGCGCGCTCGTGGTGGAACATGTCCGTCAGCATCTGCGGTCCCCGGGTCCGCGAGGTGGGGTGGCCGCTCACCAGGGCGTCGCCCGACACCACCACCCCGGTGTCGGGGAAGTGGAACGCGCAGTGCCCGGCGGTGTGGCCGGGCGTGTGCACGGGCACGGGCCGGCCGGGCAGGTCGAGCGGGCCCGGACCGGACTCCGGGAACGGCTCGGGCGCGGTGACCGCCACGTCCGCCGTCCCGCCGGAGCGCAGGGCGTGCGCCGCCCACGGCAGTACGCCCGGCCGCCAGCCGTTGCGCAGTACCTGCCCGACGGTCACCTGGTGCAGGAAGTCCCGCCGGGCGTGCGGGACTTCGGCCTTGTGGGCGTAGACGGGAGTGCCGTACGCGGAGCTCAGGTACTCGGCGGATCCCAGGTGGTCGCTGTGGGCGTGGGTGATCAGTACGGCCGTCACCGCCTCCGGTGAACTCCCCACCTCCGCGAGGGAGGCGAGCAGTCCCTCGCGGTCGCCGGGGTAGCCGGTGTCGATCAGCGTGACGGCGTCCCCCTCGGTCAGGATCACCCAGTTGGTGTTCGTGCCGTGCACCAGAAAGGTGCCGTCCGCGACGTGCCGCACGGTTGCTCGCATGATCGTCCCGAGTTCGAGTCGTTGCCGTCCGAGGAGAGTAGGAAAGCAGATCACCGCGCGGGCGCGGGCGGAGGGGTGCGCGGGTCGGGGCGCATCCCGAACAGGAACCGGGTCGCCGTCCACCTGCGCACCCCGTACTCGTACAGCGCGAGGACCACCGCCAGGGAGGCGGCCACGATCACCGCGTACTTGACGGCCATCGGCGCGGACCAGCCGACCACGCCGTACGCGAAGGCGACCACGACCGGCTGGTGCAGCACGTACAGCGGCAGGGCGGCGAGGGCCAGGTAGGGCAGGACCGTGGACCCGCTGCCCCGGCCGCTCCGTACGCGCGGGCGTCCCGGCCGGTCCAGCAGGCCGAGGATCGCGACCACCCAGCACCAGCCGGCCGCCCCGAACAGCGCCCTGGTCACCAGCGCGAACGGGGTCCACGCGGTGAACGGGTCGTCCCCGGCGACGAAACCGGGCGCGGTCCCGGCGAACAGCGCCACACCCAGCACACCCATGGGGATCGCGGCGCGGCGCATGGGCTCCCGGACCCGCTCGTCGTCCGCGAGGGCGAAGCCGTACACGAAGAAGAGCAGGTAGGCCCAGCGGTTCCAGCCCGCGTAGCCCTCCTCCATGCCCAGCAGCGCGTTGACGGCGGCGAGCGGCAGCGCGGGGAGCAGGAGCAGCGCCGGCCGCCGCCGCAGCGCGGGCGCCACGCGGTCGGCCCCGGCCGCCAGCCGGGCGGCGGCCGGCGCGAGCAGCAGACAGAAGGCGAGCAGCAGGACGACGAACCACAGGTGTCCGGTCTCGAAGTGGTCGCCCTCCAGGACGAAGGGGAAGTCGGCGAGGTCCGGCCGCACGGACAGGAAGCGCACCCAGAACCGCCCGTACGACTCGTCGTACCCGGGGTCGGCGGCGCGCAGCCGCAGCCACGGGGGGAGGGGGCACAGCACGACCGTCGCGAAGACCAGCGGGACGCCCAGGCGCAGCAGCCGTTCCCGGGCGAACCCGCCGGGCCCCCGGCGGCGGATCGAGTGCCGGGCACCGAGACCGGCGACGAGGAACAGCATGGGCATGGCCCACACCACACCGAACCCGGCGAGGACGGTGACGGCGTCCGTGGTCCGGGCGTTCTTGACGTAGAAGTCGTCGTCCGGGGAGAAGACGAGGGCGGTGTGGAAGAACACCAGCCCGAGGACGACGAGGGCGCGCAGCACGTCCAGTTCGCCGCGCCGGCCGGCCCCCGGCCCCCGCTCCGTGTCCGCGCCCATCGGCCCCTCCCCGCCCGGGTGCGGCCCAGTGTGGAGGAGCGGGGGCGGGGAGGACAGGCTTCCGGCACGGACTCCGCCGCTCCAGGACCTTTCGATACACCGGCGTATCGGATACGTTCCCGTATCGAACCGAGGGAACGGGGCCGGCATGGCGGTGGGCGGTACGGCGGGGCGCGTCACCAGGCGCCGTCTGCGCACGCGCGCGAACCTGCTCGAGGCCGCGTTCTCCGTCTTCGCCGCCAAGGGCTTCGGGCACGTCTCGATCGAGGAGGTCTGCGAGGCCGCCGGCTACACCAGGGGCGCCTTCTACTCCAACTTCGCCGGTCTGGACGAACTGTTCTTCGCCCTGTACACGGAGCGCGCCGAACTGATCGCCGAGCAGGTCGCCGGGGCCCTCGCCCAGGACGGCCCCGACCTCGACGTGCCCGCCGCCGTGGACCGCGTCACCGAGGTCCTGCTCCTCGACCGCGACTGGCTGCTGGTGAAGACCGACTTCCTGGTGCACGCCGCCCGCGACCCGGAGGTGGCGCGCGCCCTGCTGGAGCACCGGGCACGGCTGCGGCGGGCGGTCGAGGACCGGCTCGCCCGGGCCCGCGGCCACACCGAACTGCCCGCCGTGCTCGGTGACGTCGAGGGCGCCGCGCACGCCGTGGTCGCCGCCTACGACGGCGTCACCACCCGACTGCTCCTCGACCGGGACGTCGCGGGCGCCCGGGCCTGGCTGAAACAACTGCTGACCGCGCTGCTCACCGCGTGACAGTCACCGCACAGAAGTCACCGCGCAACAGGAAGGGACGGTCGCCATGGACGCCGACGTCATCGTCGTCGGAGCGGGACTCGCGGGCCTCGTCGCGGCCCACGAGCTGACCAGCAGGGGCCGCAGGGTCGCCCTGGTCGACCAGGAGAACGCCGCCAACCTCGGCGGCCAGGCATTCTGGTCCTTCGGCGGGCTGTTCCTCGTCGGCTCACCGGAGCAGCGGCGCCTGGGCATCAAGGACTCCTTCGACCTCGCCTGGAACGACTGGCAGGGCAGCGCGGGCTTCGACCGGCTCGACGACGAGGACTCCTGGGCGGTGCGCTGGGCGAGGGCCTACGTCGAGTGGGCGGCGGGGGAGAAACGGTCCTGGCTGGACGGCCACGGCATCACCTTCCTGCCCACCGTCGGCTGGGCCGAACGCGGCGACCTCCGCGCGGACGGCCACGGCAACACCGTGCCCCGCTTCCACATCGCCTGGGGCACCGGCACCGGTGTCGTCGCCCCCTTCGTCCGGTACGCCCGGCAGGCCGCGCGCGACGGACTGCTCACCTTCCACCACCGCCACCGGGTCGACGAACTCGTCGTCGAGGGCGGCACCGCGCGCGGGGTCCGCGGCACCGTACTGGCGGAGGACAACGCCCCGCGCGGAGTCGCCTCCGGCCGCGAGGCGATCGGCGAGTTCGAGCTCACCGCCCAGGCCGTGATCGTCACCAGCGGCGGCATCGGCGCCGACCACGAGATCGTCCGCCGGTACTGGCCCGAGCGGCTGGGCACCCCGCCCCGCGAGATGGTCACCGGGGTCCCCGCCTACGTCGACGGGCGGATGCTCGACATCAGCGCCCGCGCGGGCGTGCGCCTGGTCAACCGGGACCGGATGTGGCACTACACCGAGGGCCTGCGCAACTGGGACCCGGTCTGGCCCGGACACGGCATCCGCATCCTGCCCGGACCGTCCTCGATGTGGTTCGACGCCCTCGGCCGCCGCCTGCCCGACCCCTGTCTGCCCGGCTACGACACCCTCGGCACGCTGAAGCACCTGCGCACCACCGAGGACATCGCCGGACACGACCACTCCTGGTTCGTCCTCACCCAGAGGATCATCGAGAAGGAGTTCGCGCTGTCGGGCTCCGAGCAGAACCCCGACATCACCGCCAAGGACCGGGCCGGCTTCCTGCGCACCCGTCTGCTGGGCAAGGGCGCCCCCGGTCCGGTGGACGCGTTCCTGCGCAAGGGCGCCGACTTCGTGACCGCCCCGACCGTCGAACAGCTCGTCGAGAAGATGAACGCCCTCACCGACGAACCCCTGCTCGACGCGGCCGTCGTGCGCCGCCAGATCGAGGCCCGCGACCTGCAGATGGACAACGCGTACAGCAAGGACGCCCAGGTGCAGGGCATCCGCAACGCCCGCCGCTACATCGGCGACCGCCTCGGCCGCGTCGCCACCCCGCACCGCATCCTCGACCCCGCGGCCGGCCCGCTGATCGGCGTCAAGCTGAACATCCTCACCCGCAAGACCCTCGGCGGCATCCAGACCGACCTGGACTCCCGCGCGCTGGGCGCCGACGGCCGGCCGGTCGAGGGGCTGTACGCGGCCGGCGAGGTGGCGGGCTTCGGCGGCGGCGGTGTCCACGGCTACAACGCCCTGGAGGGCACCTTCCTGGGCGGCTGCCTCTTCTCGGGCCGGGCGGCCGGACGGGCGGCGGCCGACCGGACGGCGTAGGGCTCACCCCGTCGGTCCGCCAGGAGGCGGGCCGACACCTCCGGGTGAGCGGTCTTCGGGCTCCCGGCCGCGGTCAGCAGGGTCACCGGCCCCTTCCCGTGACGTCCCGCGAGCGTACCGCGGCTCACGGGGCCGGGCCCGGCGAGCGCCTCAGGAACCCCCGGCGGCCCGCCGTGCGGAGATGCGGCGCTTCAGGGCGCGGCGTTCCGTCTCGCCCGTACCGCCCCACACCCCGATGGACTGCCCCGTGTCCAGTGCCCATTCCAGGCACGGCTCCCGCACGGGGCAGCGTCGGCACACGGCCTTGGCCTGTTCCGTCTGCATCAGAGCGGGGCCGGTGGTGCCGATCGGGAAGAAGAGGTCGGGGTCCTCGGTCCTGCAGGCAGCACGGCTGCGCCAGTTGTCCATCGAGAGTCACCTGCGATCGGTAGGAAGCGGACAGACGCCCTTCTGGGCGCCTTGCTCCTTTCGGGTCACCTGTCGACGGGCGGTGAAACAACGTGACGCCATGCGCGCGGTCACTGTTCGCGCAGCCCCCAGGGCGAGCCGTACGCGGTCAGCAGTTCCAGGAACGGCCTTGCCGGGAACGCCTCAGGACCGAGCACGCCGCTGCCCGACCAGGCGCCGCCGGCGAGCAGTTCGAGGGCGACGACGGGATTGACGGCGGTCTGCCACACCACGGCCTGGCAGCCGTACTCGGCCATGGACCACTGGTTGTCGACCACGTGGTACAGGTACACCTCGCGCGGTGCCCCGTCCTTCACGCCCCGCACCCAGGTTCCGGCGCAGGTCTTGCCGTGCATCCGCTCGCCCAGCGTCGCCGGTTCGGGCAGACAGGCGGCGACCACGTCCCTCGGGGAGACCCGCACCGGACCCTTTGGGCCGGGCACGGTCACCGGTTCGGTGCGGTCCAGGCCCAGCAGGCGCAGCGTCCTGAGCGTGTCGATGAACTCGCGGCCCAGCCCGTACTTGAAGGTGACGCGGCGCGCGTCGACCCAGCGCGGGACGAGCAGCACCTCCTCGTGCTCGACGTTCACGCACTCCACCGGGCCGATGCCCTCGGGGAAGTCGAACACCTCCGGCTCGCTGAACGGCTCGGTGGTGAACCAGCCGCGGCCCTCCTCGTAGACCACGGGCGGGTTGAGGCACTCCTCGATGGTGGTCCAGATGCTGAAGGACGGCGCGAAGCCGTAGCCGTCCACCGTGAGGTTCGCGCCGTCGCGGACACCGATCTCCTCGATCCCGTCGAAGAGTTCGTCGGCGGCGTACCGGGCGAACACGTCCGAAAGGCCCGGCTCCACGCCCATTCCGACCAGGGCCAGCGCACCGGCCTTCGCCCACTCCTCGGACCGCGCGAACTGCTCGTCGCCGAGCTTGACCCCGCACTCCTCGTACGGCCGCTCGGCGTGCGGCCGGGACAGCGACATCGCCATGTCGACATAGGTGGCGCCGGCGCGGCGCGCGGCCCGGAACAGCGGCATCACGAACCGGGGGTCGGTGGCGTTGAGCAGTACGTCGCAGCCGTGCCGTGCGAGCAGCGCCACCACCCCGTCCTCGTCGCCGGCGTCCACGCGCTCGGCACGGAACCGGGCGCCCCCCGCGCCGAGCGCGGCGACCGCCGCCTCGGACCGGGCCGGGTCGTGGTCGGCCACCACCATCCGGTCGAAGAACGGCCGCCGGGCCGCGATCCGGGTGACGGCGGTGCCCACGCCGCCGGCTCCCACAAGCAGTACACGCATGACGGAGCACTCCCTTCCTGCCTCGTGGATCCTCATGGATCCGGGATGTGTACGGGGCCCCGGCCGGAGATACAACGCCGCGCGGCGGCATAAGGTCAATGACGTTGGCATAAGAGCGCGAGGAGACGGCGATGCCCAAACGCGTGGTCCCCGAGGAGCGGCGACGGCGCCGCAGGCCGACGAGGAGCGGCCGGGTCCTGTCCGAGACGCTGATCGTCGAGACGGCGCTCCGGCTGCTGCGCGAGCACGGCAGCACGGGCCTGACCGCCCGCCGTCTCGGCCTCGCCCTGGACTGCGACCCGAGCACCCTCTACCGCTACTTCCGCGGCATGGACGAGCTGACCCTCGCCATCGGGGACGCGCTGATCGGCCGGGCGCTGCACGGCTGGCACCCCACGGGACAGTGGCGCGCCGACCTGCGGGCCGTCGGGCTGCGCATCCACGCGGCCTATGTGTCGCACCCGCAGGCCGCCGTCCTCACGGCGAGCCGGGTCTCCGGCCGGGCGAACGAACTGGCGGCCGACGAGGCGGTCCTCGGCGTGCTGCGCACCGCGGGCTTCCCGCTGCCGGAGACGGTCCGCGTCTACCACGCCTTCATCGACACCACACTGGCCTTCGCCGCCCTCGACGCCGCGTCCCTGGCGCTGCCCGGCGCCGCGCGCCGGGCCGACGAGGAGATGTGGCGCTCCACCTACGCCCGCCTCCCCGCCGCCACCCACCCCCGCATCGCCGAGGCCGCGCCGCTGCTGGCCACCCGCATGGTCACCAGTGCCTACCCGGCGGCGCTGGACATGCTCCTGGAGAGCGCCGGGCGCGGCCTGGCCTAGCGGCGCAGGGCCCGCGCCGCCGCTTCCGTGACCGCGTCGGCCACCGCCGCCAGCGCGGGGGAGTCCAGCTTCCACTGCTGCCAGTACAGGGAGACGTCGACCTCCCGGTCCGGGGCGAACACCGTGAGGCGGCCGGCCCGGAGCAGGGGGTCCGCCTGGGCCTCGGGGACCATGCCCCAGCCCAGGCCCGCGGCGACCGCCTCGACGAAGCCCTCCGAGGTCGGCACGTAGTGGCGCAGCGCGCTCGCCTCGGCGCGCCCGCGCGTGAGCCGGCGCACGAAGCCGTCCTGGAAGTCGTCCTTCCGGTCGAACACCACCACCGGCGCCCCGGGCAGCACCTCCCGCAGCGGTCCCGCGAGATGCCGTACGGCGAACTCCGGGTCCGCCACCGGGAGATAGCGCATCCGCCCCAGATGCCGTACGGAGCAGCCCGGGACCGCGTCCGGCGACGAGGTCACCGCGGCCATCACCGTCCCCTCCCGCAGCAGCGCCGCCGTATGGGCCTCGTCCTCCCGGCGCAGTTCGAAACGGAGCCGCGAATCGGCCGGCAGGCGGGTGAGGGCCCCGAGGAACCAGGTCGCCAGCGAGTCCGCGTTGACCGCCACCGACACCCGGGTCGGTTCCCCGGCCCCGCTCAGCCCCAGCTCGGCGTACGCGTCCCGTTCCAGCCGGACCGTCTGTCGGGCGAGCCTGACCAGCACCTCGCCCGACTCGGTCGGCCGCACCGGCTTGGTGCGCAGCAGCAGCACCCGCCCCGTGCGCTGCTCCAGCGCCTTCACCCGCTGGCTCACCGCCGAGGGCGTGACGTGCAGCGCGGCGGCCGCCGCGTCGAACGTCCCCTCGTCCACCACGGCGAGCAGGGTCCGTACCTGGTCCAGTGGAAGGTCGGTCTTCACGAGAGCTAATGCTACGTAAGAATCATTAGCTGTACTGCAGGCCCTCCCGCCCGTAGCGTCGCCGCCATGACCAGCGCCCTGACCACCGCCGCCGCCGGATTCGGCACCGGCCTCTCCCTCATCGTCGCCATCGGCGCCCAGAACGCCTTCGTCCTGCGCCAGGGCGTCCGCCGTGACGCCGTACTCGCCGTCGTCGGCATCTGCGCCCTGTCCGACGCGGCCCTCATCGCCCTCGGCGTCGGCGGGGTCGGCGCGGTGGTCGTGGCCTGGCCCGGCGCGCTGACGGCGGTCGGCTGGATCGGCGGAGCGTTCCTGCTCGGCTACGGCGCCCTGGCCGCCCGCCGGGTGCTGCGCCCGGCCACCACCGGACTGGAGACGGCGGGCGAGGCGGCGACCTCGCGGCGCCGGGCCGTGCTCACCTGCCTCGCCCTGACCTGGCTCAACCCGCACGTCTACCTCGACACGGTGTTCCTGCTGGGCTCGGTCGCAGCCGATCACGGCCCGCTGCGCTGGACCTTCGGCCTGGGTGCCGTACTGGCCAGCGTCTGCTGGTTCGCGGCGCTCGGCTTCGGCGCCCGCCTGCTGAGCCGCTTCCTGGCCCGGCCCGCCGCCTGGCGGGTCCTGGACGGGCTGGTCGCCGCCACCATGATCGTCCTCGGCCTGACGCTCATCGCGGGAGCCTGACACCGCCGTACGGCCGTCGCGGGCTCCGCCTCCGGCCCCCGTACGGCCGTCGCGGGCGGTGGGACCCCGGCCCGTCGTGGTGACGCCGGTCCCGGCCGCCGCGATGCCCGCGCCGCGCCGCCGCCGGGTGCGAGGCCGCCCTACAGCGCCCCGCCGCGCCGGTGCATCGCGTACTGCTCCATCAGCTTGCCGCGCGTCGTCTCCAGCCGGTGGGCGAGCACCTCGGCGACACTGCGCACCAAGATCATCCCGAGCGGCGGGTCCTCCTCGCAGAGCCGGAGCACGGCCGCCGCGTCGAACTCGTAGGCGCGCACCTGGCTGAAGGCCACGGCGCCGAAGTCCCACCGGTGGGGCGGGAACAGCCAGGACCAGCCCAGCAGATCACCCGCGCCGAGGCCGGCGACGGTCACCCGGTGCAGGTCGTTCACCCGCTGGTCCAGCGAGACCGCGCCGGAGCGGATCACCCAGAACCGGTCGGCGGTGCCTCCCGACTCGAAGATGCGGGTGTCCTCGGGGAAGGACACCTCCCGCGCCAGGGCCATCAGGCGCTCGCGCTGCGGCGGGGGGAGGGCGGTCAGGAGTTTGATCGCTTTGGTCATGGCGCGGGGCTCCTCGCCGGGCATTCGGTTCCGGTGCTTTCCCTACGTTCATTTCAGCCGCTGCGGCCGTTCGGGGCACCTCGGCGGACACGGGAAGTCCGGTTCCTGTCGCCGGCCCCGCCCGAGCATGAAGAAGCCCTGGCTGGACGGGGGAAGCCAGCCAGGGCCGTAAGCGGTGGTGTCCGGAGGACGGGTGTCGGCTCCGCCACCACATATGAATGAACGATAAACCATCCCGGTGGTGTTCGGATAATCGGGCCGCGTGACCTGTTTCACCGCCCTCGGTCGGCGTGCTCGTCCACGACCCGGACCGTGTCCAGGCCGGGATCCGACGGGTCCGGCAGGTGCATGCCCGCGGCCAGTCCCGTCCGCAGATAGCGGAGCACGGGCTCGGTGAGCCGCTCGCCCGGCAGGACGGCCGGGATGCCGGGCGGATACGGCGTGATCATCTCGGCCGCGGCCCGGACCTCGTCGGCGAGCGCCAGCGCCGACCCCATCAGCTCCTTGCCGCGCAGGGCCATCTGACGCCGCCAGCCGTCGAGACCCGCGAAGATCAGCACCGACGGGCTGGTGGTCCCCAGCAGGTCGGCGCGCGTGCCCAGCAGCGCCGGCGGCACCAGATCGCCCCGCAGATGGAACACCGACCCCTGCTCCAGACCGCTGCCCATCTTGTGGATGCTGGTGACGCGGATGTCGGCGCCCGCGTCCATCGCCCAGGACGGCAGATCGGGATGGAAGGGCAGACGCGCGCCCCAGGCCTCGTCCACGATCAGCGGGCGCGAGCGCCGGTGGCACACCTCCGCGATGTCCCCCAGCGCCGCGCAGGCGCCGTACGGCGTCGGGCTGGTGACCAGCGCGACGCGCGCGTCCGGGTGGGCGTCGAAGGCCCGGTCGAAGTCGTCGGCCGACGGCGGGTGCGCGAGGTGCCGTCCGGCGTCCCACCGCGGCTCCACCCACACCGGCTCGATCCCGGACAGGATCAGCCCGGACACCACCGACTTGTGGGCGTCCCGCCCGATCAGCAGCTTCTCGTGCGGCCCCGCGACCGACAGCATCGCCGCCTTGACCGACAGGGAGCTCCCGCACGTGCTGAAGAAGGTGTGCTCGGCGTGCACCGCGTCGGCCATCAGCTCCTGGGCCCGCTGCGGCACCCGGCCCCGGACGAGCCGGTCGTCCAGACCGCCCGACGCCAGCACGTCGCCCAGGAACACCGAGTCCCCGAGCACCTCGCGCACCGCGGGAGCCGCCCCGCGGGCCTGCTTGTGCCCAGGTGGTGTGAAGCCCAGCCGCCCGCTGCGGTGGTACTCCTCCAGTGCTTCCAGAACCGGCGCCCGGCTGTGATCGACCGTCATGGCCCCCGGGTGCCGGGGAACGGCCGGAGCCAATCCGCGGGCCCCGGCCTCCCGTTCAGCCCTCCGCCGCGTGCTTGCCCGGCGTCAGGATCTCGTCCAGCACCCGCAGCACGACCCCGTAGGCCACCCCGCGCACCTCGGCGTCGCGCACCGCGCCGGGATCGCCGGTGTCCGCCCGTCCGAGTTCGTCGCCCCGGGCCCGCCAGATCCGCTCCTCCTGCGCCGCGCAGGCCCGTGCCCGCTGGATGCGCCGCATCAGTTCGTCCGAGTCCACCACATCGGTCATACCGTCCGCGTACCCCCGTGCGCCGATCGGATGACACGTATGCGACGAACAGCCGAGAGGTTTGCCATTACCGGGATAGGTGAGCCGAAAAGGGAGGTCCGAGGCATTCTCCATCGATCCCGTCACCGACCAGGGAGCCGCACGATGTGTCAGGAGCACACGACCGAACCCCTCGAAGCGCCCGGCGTGCGCCGGAGCGGATCCCCCTGCCCGCGCCGTCCGGCCGAGATCCGCGAGGCCGTCACACGGGCGGTGTCCGAACGCTGCCGGGCCACCCGCACCCCCTGCGACACCGAGGCACTGGCGGACGCCCTGCTCGTCGCCTCCGAACTCACCACCAACGCCATGCTGCACGGCGGCGGGATCACCGACTTCCAGGTCGACGTGAGCGGTCCCGGAGTGCGTCTGTCGGTGAGCGACCGCAGCGACGAGCTGCCCGTCGTCGTGGAGCCGACCGACCGGCAGGGACGCCGCCGCCCGGGCGGTCACGGCTGGCCCATCGTGTGCCGGCTCTCCCACGACATACGGGTGTCCGACCTGCCCGCCGGAGGCAAGTGCATCACCGCCGTGGTGCCCCTGTCCTGACCGGCCGGAACGGGCCCCGGCACATCGCGCGACGAAGCGGAGTTTGTTCCACCGGTGAGGGGGCAATCGGAGGTTCGTGCTTCGGACCGGAGGCGCGCCAGCGGGAGTGGTACGGCTGCTGCGGACCCTCCGGGCGTCCCGGCGGCGGCCCTCCCGCGGTAGATCCCTGAAACCACCGTTCGGGAGCGAACCGCATGCTCATTGACACGACCACCCATCCTTCCGGCCCCTCCGACACGACCGCCGCCCCCCGCCGGCGGCATGACGACGCCCCCGACACCGTCGCCCTCTTCACCCGGCTGGCCTCCCTGGAGGACGGCCCCGAGCGGGACGCCCTCCGTGACGAGCTCGTCACCGCGTGGCTGCCCATGGCCCATCGCATCGCCGGCCGCTTCCGCGACCGCGGCGAGGCCGTCGAGGACCTGCGCCAGGTGGCCGCCCTGGGCCTGGTGAAGGCCATCGACCGCTTCGACCCGAGCCGCGGGGCCTTCGAGAGCTACGCCGTCCCCACCATCACCGGTGAGGTCAAGCGGCACTTCCGCGACCGGATGTGGGCCCTGCGCGTGCCCCGCCGGGTGCAGGAACTGCGCAACAAGGTGCGGGTGGCCCGGCGTGAGCTCATCCAGAACCCCGGCAGCCCCGAGCCGTCCGTGGCGGACATCGCCGCCCACACCGGGCTGACCGAGGAGGAGGTCGGCGCCGGGATGGAGGCCCTGGAGAGCTTCAGCACCCTCTCCCTGGACGCGGAACTGTCGTCCGACGACGACGGCTACAGCCTCGCCGACACCCTCGGCGCCGCGGACGCCTCCTACGACATCGTCGTCGACCGCGAGTCCGCCAAGGAGGGCCTGCGCAGGCTGCCGGAGCGCGAGCGCGCCATTCTCTACATGCGTTTCTTCGAGGACATGACCCAGAGCCGTATCGCCGACCGGCTGGGCATCTCCCAGATGCACGTCTCCCGTCTCATCAGCCGCAGCTGCGCCCGGGTGCGCGCCGACGTGATGGGACAGCGCACCGGCCGCCGCGGCACCGGCGGACACTCGGCGACGGCGTGAGCGGCGCCCGCCCCACCAGAGAGCGAGACACATGCTGAAGCCCCACCCCACCGCGCTGCGCCGGCTCGTCGAGGAGTACGAGGCCCTGACGGCGGCCGGAAACGGACCGGCCGGCCCCGACCCGCGGATCGGCGACCTGGCGTACACCCTGTGCGTGTCGACCGGCACCCGCGACATACGCCACGCACTCACCACCGCGCGCGGCTGGCTGGCGACGGCCGGACAGGACGTGCCCGGGGCCGGAGCCCCGGCGGCCGTATGACCCGCGGTGGGCGGGGAACCCGAAGCGGATGAGCGAATCCGAGATTCCCCCGGAAGGCAGGCCCGTGGACGTCTACCTGGACCTCCTGCGGGTCCGGATGGACACCGAGGACTACCGGCTCCTGCTCCATGTGGTGGAGCCGGTCCTCCAGGCGATCGAGGAGCACCGGCTCTCCGGCATGGACCTCGCGCTGGACGGCGGGGACGAGGAAATCCCCCAGGAGGTCCGCGACGAGGCCGCCCTCGTCATCGCCACCGCCGTCACCGGCCGCCTGGACAACGAGGTGGTCGAGCTGGAGGTCGACGAGACCGGACCGGTCCGGGTGGTCACCGACGCGGCGACCGCCGCCGACCCCTCCCGCCTGGACGAGATCGCCGACTACATCAGGGACCGCCACCGCCAGAACGAGGAGCTACGAGGCATCGCCGAGGCCAGCGGCCTCCCGACCGACTTCTGAACCCCGCCCACGCCTCACCCGCGCGTACGGCCCCGGCACCTGCCGGGGC
>NZ_JBHYVC010000020.1:0-20111 GCF_042749965.1 Streptomyces sp. NPDC059454
GCTGCACTCCGCGTCGCCTTCGGCGATGGGCCTGCGGCCCACCCTTGACCCGGCCCGCTCCAGCACGGGGGAGAAGCGAGCGAGCGGCCGGAGGAGAAGCGGGGGCCAGGCAAGCAGCCCCTTGGGGAGGTGGACCAGTGGGCCGGAGTGCGGGGGCGCGCTCGCGTCTCGCCTGCACGCCGGGTGGGCTCAGCGGCGAACGGCGAGTGGGTGGTACGGCACACGCGTCGGGAAGACAGGGGCACGCCGGGCCGGGGGCAGGGACGCGCTCGCGCCCGGCAAGCACGCCGGGCAGGCTCAGCGGCGAACGCCTGGTGAGGTCGGGGGGCAGGGGCGCGCTCGCGCCCGGCAAGCACGCCGGGCAGGCTCAGCGGCGAACGCCTGGTGGGGAGCGAGGGCAGGGGCGCACTCGCGCCTCGCCTGCACGCCGGGCAGGTTCGGCGGCTTGCGGCCGGTGGGTGGTGTGGTGCGCGCGCCAGGGGCGGGAGACGCCGGGTCGGCTCAGCGGCCGACGGTGGGTGAGGCAGCACGCGCGGGTGGCGGACGGCACGCCGGTCGAGCTCGGCGGTCTGTGGCGGGTGGCCGGTGGGTGGCGGGTGCGGCGGTGTGCCAGGTGGACTCGGCGGCCTGCGGCGGATGGGGGCAGGCGGGGCGCGGCGGGCCCGTGTGACGCCCCGCAGGCCCGCCACGTCGCCTTGGAGGCTTGCTCGCACAGCGTGCGGTGCCCGCATGGTGATGATTGGAGCGTTTCTCCAGCCCGTGGCCGTTTTCACCCGCACCCACCAGGTTCCATCCCGCCCGTCCATGGAGATCTGCTCCAATCACGGGTACACGACCCGCACTTCGAGCTCCGGTCGACGGTGGGCCACCCAATGTCGCGGCCCCCGCTTCCACCACCCGTCACCTACCGTGGTCACGCCGCCGCTCTGATATCGCACCACTCACCGGCCGCAAGCCGCCGAACCTGCCCGGCGTGCAGGCGAGACGCGAGCGCGCCCCTGCCCCCCGACCTCACCAGGCGTTCGCCGCTGAGCCGGCCCGGCGTGCTTGCTGGGCGCGAGCGCGTCCCTGCCCCCGGCCACCGTCGGCCGCTGAGCCGGCCCGGCGTGCCCCTGTCTTCCCGGCGCGTGTGCCGTACCACCCACTCACCGTTCGCCGCCGAACCTGCCCGGCGTGCAGGCGAGACGCGAGCGCGCCCCTGCCCCCGCTCCCCACCGGGCGTTCGCCGCTCAGCCCACCCGGCGTGCAGGCGAGGCGCGGACGCGTCCGCGGACCCCGTCCACCCCGCGACCGACGGCAGGTCGTAGACATGCCTGGCCCCCCGCTTTCCTCCGGCCGCTCGCTCGCTTCTCCCCCGTGCTGGAGCGGGCCGGGTCAAGGGTGGCCCGGAGGCCCATCGCCGAAGGCGACGCGGAGTGCAGCGCAGCGGAACGCAGCGCCCTTGACGCGGACCGCGGAAGCACGACACTGACAAAGAAGCGAGCGGCCCGACGGCCACCTGTCAGCGCCGGTCAGATCAACGCACGGCCGGGGCGTACAGGTCGGGGTCGCACTCGGCGACCCGGGTCACATCCCTGCTGTCGCCCACGTTCACCCGTACCGTCGCCGTGTCGTTCGCGGGCACGTCGACGTCCTGGGACTGGGAGACGACCTCGCCGCCGGTCGTGTCCTCGAAGGTCACCGTGACCGTGAAGACCCCGGCGACCGAATCCCGGTTGGTGACCTCGACCGTCGCGTACGGGGACGCCTCCGAGGCGCAGCTCACCAGCTCCACCGTGGCGTCCTGCGGGGACGTCGACGCGTCTCCGCTGCCCCCGCCGCTGCCCGAGGTGCCGTAGTCGTCGTCATCGTCGTGGTCCCGGTGCGAGCCGCCTCCGGAACTCGACGACGAGTCGTGGTTCTGATCCGAGCTGCTGCACCCGCCGCCCCCGCCCCCGTCACCGCCGCCGCTGCCGCCGCGGCCGGTCGAGAAACCGGTGAGGGTGAGGACGACGAGTGCCGAGACCGCCGTGAGCCTGAGTGTGTTCCCCCGGGGATTCATGGCCGTCAGGCTAGCGATCTCCGTGTCACGGGCATGTCACCGCCTGGCGACCGTCGCGTACCCGGCGTAGCGTCTGCGGTGGGAGCGGTGGACCGCCGCTTCCCGCAGCGACGGCCGCCGTCCGACACCCCTTCCGTACAACCCGGCACGACGGCCGTCCACGGAGGCCCGTCCGCGGGGGCCCGTCCACGGAGGCCCGTCCGCGGGGGCCCGTCCACGGAAGCCCGTCCACGGAAGCCCGTCCACGGAAGCCCGTCCACAGAAGCCCGTCCACAGAAGCCCGTCCACAGAAGCCCGTCCACAGAAGCCCGTCCGCAGAAGCCCGTCCGCAGAAGCCCGTCCGCAGAAGCCCGTCCACGGAAGCCCGTCCGCGGCACCGCCCCGTACAAGGGGCCCTACGCCGTCCGCGCCGTCCCCGTCCCCTTCTCCGCGTCCAGCGCGTACACGCAGCGGTCCTTGCTGCACGCGTACACCACGCCGTCCCGGACCACCGGGGAGCCGGTGATCTCGCCGCCGGTCGCCAGCTTCCACCTCAGGCGGCCGTCGTCGGCCTTCAGGGTGTAGAGCAGGTGGTCGCTGGAGCCGAAGTGGATACGGCCCTCCGCGACCGCGGGGGCGCCCACGATCTCGCCGCCGGACTGGAAGCGCCACTTGGGCGTGCCGGTGACCGCGTCCAGGGTGTACAGGCCCTTGCCGCTGCCCACGTGGACGTGGCCGGCGGCGACCAGGACCGGCTCGACGGAGGAACGGGACTCGGTGGCGATGCGCCAGCGGTCACGGCCGTCGGTGGCGTCGAGGGCGTAGACCGTGCCGAGGTAGTCGGCGAGGTAGAGGCCGCCGCCGGTGACCGCCGGGCCGGGGACGAACGCGGGCGGGGCGAGGAAGGCCGCCGGGGCCTCGAAGTGCCAGCGCACGTGGCCGGAGGCGGTCTCCAGGGCGAGGACGCGGGTGCCGGCGCAGACGTAGACGTAGCCGTCGGGGGCGTGCGTCACACGGACCGGCACTCCGCCGCAGGAGGCCGCGTCGCCGATGGGGTACGACCAGCGCTCGTCGCCGGTGCGGGCGTCGAGGGCGCGCAGGCGGGCGTCCTGCCAGACGTAGACCGTGCCCTCGTGGACGGCGGGGCCGGCCTCGGGGGACTCGAAGTCGCTCTGGCAGCCGGTGACCTCCCACAGCTTCTGGCCGGTGGACGCCTCCCACGCCTGGACGCCGCCACCGCGCGTGCCGGTGACGACGGTGCCGCGGTCGGCCTTGAGGGAGTACACCCAGGCGTCCGTGGACAGCCGCCACAGGTCGCCGCCCTCGCGGGCGTCGAGGGCGTACAGGGTGGGTCCGTCGGAGGCGTGGATGCGGCCGTCGGCGACCGCCATCGACCAGGCGACGTCACGGGTCTTGAAGCGGCGCCGGCCGGTGGCGACGTCGAGGGCGTGCACCTCGAAGGAGGTGACGTAGACGAGGTCGCCGTCGACGGCTGGGGTGCCCCAGACGTCGTTGGACATGCGGAAGCGCCACGGGCGCCAGCCGCCACCGGGCTGGTCCGGCGGGGCGGTGGGCGCGGCGGGTGCCGGTACGGCCGGGTCGGCGCCGTTGACGCCGGGGCGGGGCTTGGACCAGGTGGCGGCCAGGGCGGCGGCCGGCGGGGGTGCCTTGACGGCGGCCGCGCGCGTGTCGGCGACGCGCGGGCCGGGTCCGATGGGCACCGCCGCGCCCGCCAGCCGTACGGGGCCGGCGTCGGGGGCGCCCACCGGAGCACCCACCGGGGCGGGCACGGACGGGGGCGGCGGTGGAACGACCGGGTCGTGCGGGGGCGGCGGGGGAACATGAGGGCGGGCCCCGCCGCCGCTGCGGCCGGTTCCGTGCGCGGGTCTGACCGCCGGCCGGCCGCCCCGCCGCGTCTCGATCAGGCTCACCGCCCGCTCGGGCAGCCACGCCGACGCCGTACCGCTGTCGTCGGAGCCGGAGCCGAACAGGTGCGGGGCGAGCTGGGCCTGGAGGTCGGCGGGGTTGGGCCGGCCCGCCGCCTCCATCTGCATGCAGGCTTCGATGAGGGGGCGCAGCTCGTCCGGGAGGCCTTCGAGGTCCGGGCCCTCGCGCAGCAGCATGAAGACGGTCTCGACGGGGTTGGCGCCGTGGAACGGCGGATGTCCCGTGGCGGCGAAGACCAGCATGGAGCCGAGCGAGAAGACGTCGCTCGCGCCGGTGACGCTGCGGGAGTCCTTGGCCTGCTCCGGGGACATGTAGGCGGGGGTGCCGACGGCGACGTTCGTCATCGTCAGACGGGTGTTGGAGACGCCGGAGGCGATGCCGAAGTCGATCACCCGGGGGCCGTCCTCGACGACGAGGACGTTGGAGGGCTTCAGGTCGCGGTGGACCAGCCCGGCGCCGTGGATCGACTGGAGCGCCTCCGCGACGCCCGCCGCGAGCCAGCGCACCGCCTGGGCCGGGAGCGGCCCGCACTCGTTCACTATCTCCTCGAGGGAGGGCGCGGGAACGTACGCCGTGGCCAGCCACGGCACGGCGGCGCGCGGATCGGCGTCCACGACGGCCGCCGTGTAGAAACCGGAGACCGCGCGGGCCGCCTCGACCTCGCGTGTGAAGCGAACCCGGAAGAGCTGGTCCTCGGCCAGTTCGGTCCTGACCGTCTTGATCGCCACCCGCCGCCCGGACGCCGAGCGCGCGAGATAGACCAGCCCCATGCCGCCGGCTCCCAGCCGTCCCAGCACCTCGAACGGCCCGATACGCCGCGGATCGTGCTGCGTCAGCTGATCCACCACTTGCCTGCCACCTCCCCGTACGAGTCGCGCCACCACCTGTGCCCGCGACCGAAGTGCAGCGTCTCACCACCGCACCGCCGTGGCGGCACGCACCCCGATTCTTCCTGGCCGCGCCCCCGGTTGCGAACCGGCCGACAAATAGGGTGTCCAGGTTTTCATACGACACAGGGGTCGGAAACGGCGCGGCGGCTCAGCGACGCAGCAGCGCGAAGGACGCTCCTTGATCGTCGGTGACCACGGCCGCCGTGCCGTAGGACGTCTCGAAGGGCGGAACCTGGACCCGGCCGCCGAGCCGGACCACCTCCTCCAGGCCGGCCCCGGGGTCCTCGACGGCGAAGTGGACGAGGAAGTGCGGCGGCATCTCGACGGGGAAGACGTCGGAGACCGGCGCGCGGCCGAAGCCGGGGTCGGCGGCCGGACCGAACAGGGCGTCGTGGAAGAGGTCCCCGTAGAAGGTGTTGGCCGCCCGGGTGTCCCGCGTGTACAGCTGCACCCAGGCGAAGGTGCCCGGCTCGTACCGGCGCCCGAAGCCGGGGGTCTCCGCACCCTGCCAGAGGGAGAACACCGCCCCCTCGGGGTCGGTGACGAGCGCGGTGACGCCCAGGCCGCCGAAGGGTCCCGGCGGGGAGACGACCTGCCCGCCGGCCGCGCGGATCCGTCGGCACAGCCCCTCGGCGTCCGGGGTGGCGAAGGACACCGTCCATACGGTGGGCAGCCGGCCGTCCGTCTTGTGCGCGAGGGAGGCGACGGGGTCCCCGTCCTTCAACGCCCGCACGGTTCCCTGGGGCTGGTCCTCGAAGGTCCACCCGAAGAGCTCGCCGTAGAACCGCTTGCCCGCCTCCACGTCGGGCAGTTGCGCGTCCACCCAGCAGGGGGTGCCCTCCGTGTACTCCACGTACTCCGATGCCCTGTTTTCGGCCATGCCGCCAAAGTAACCGTGCCGCCCGCAGGCCGCAGACCAGGCACACCAGCCTCCACGGACCCGCACACCCCATTTGCAGTCGGCCGAATCGCGCTCGGATCACCCGTCGGTAAGCTGACGGCATGACAGGACAAGTGCGTACCGTCGACGGCCGTGTGGCCGGCCGGCGTGGGCAGGCGACCCGGCAGAAACTGCTCGACTGCCTCAGCGAAATGCTCAGCTCCTCCCCCTACCGGGACGTCAAAGTCATCGATGTCGCGCGTAAGGCGGGCACCTCTCCCGCTACCTTCTACCAGTACTTCCCGGACGTCGAGGGCGCCGTCCTGGAGATCGCCGAGCGCATGGCCGCCGAGAGCGCCGGGCTGAGCGAGCTGCTGGAGGGCCGCTCCTGGGCGGGGAAGGCCGGCTGGCAGACGGCACAGGAACTCGTCGACGGCTTCCTGGAGTTCTGGCGCGACAACGAGGCGATCCTGCGGGTCGTGGACCTCGGCGCGGCCGAGGGCGACAAGCGCTTCTACAAGATCCGCATGAAGATCCTGAACTCCGTGAACAACTCGCTGGCGGACTCCGTCGCCGAGCTGCAGGCCAAGGGACGGATCGACAAGGACGTGAATCCCGCGGCGATCGCCGGCTCCCTGGTGGCCATGCTCGCGGCCGTCGCCTCCCACCAGAAAGGTTTCTCCTCCTGGGGCGTGAAGCAGGCGGAACTCAAACCGAACCTGGCTCTGTTGGTGCACCTGGGGGTCACCGGCAAGAAGCCGGCGAAGTAGGCGCCCGGCGGCCCACACCGAGGCGCGGTCTCGCAAGTCCTGTCAGACGGGCGGCGGTTCACTCCGGTGGGCCGCCGCCCGTCGCTTTCCGCGCGGTGCGGGAGGGAGGCGGGGAACACGGCGCCGTCCGGCCGGTGTTGTGCATCGGCGAGCCGATCGCAGGCCCGAGCGACCGAGTGAATGTCCGACGCACATGTCACAGGAGGAACCCGGAATGGCCCTGACCCGTGAAGAGCGCGAACAGTTCCTGGCCGAGCCGCACGTCGCGGCGCTGGCGGTCGGCGCGGGGAACGGCCGCGCCCCGCTCACCGTGCCGATCTGGTACCAGTACGCGCCCGGTGGCGACGTATGGATCATGACCGGCCTGGACTCGCGCAAGAACCTGCTGATCGGCGCGGCGGGACGGTTCTCGCTCATGGTCGACCGCCTCGAACCCACCATCCGTTACGTCTCGGTCGAGGGGCCGGTGCTCGACACCACCCCGGCCACGATCGAGCAGCTGCGGGAGATCTCCGCGCGCTACCTGCCGGCCGGCAAGGTCGAGGGGTACGTCGACTTCTCCTGGAAGAACCACGGCGAGCAGGTCGTCGTGCGGATGCGGCCCGAGCGGTGGGTGTCGTCGGACCTCGGATCGGTGTGAGTCCGCCGGACGCCCGGCAGCCGGACGCCCGACAATCGGTGCATGGAACCTGATCTCCACGAGCTGCTGAGGTCGCTGCGGGTGTGGGACCCGCAGGTCACCGACCTGCCCGCGTTCGACCCGGCCGTCGCGCCCGCCGAGCCGCTGCCGCTGTTCACGCGGTGGTTCGCCGAGGCGGTGGCGGCCGGTCAGGCCGAGCCGCACACCATGTCCCTGGCCACGGCGGACGCGCGCGGGCTGCCGGACGTACGGATCGTGATGCTGCACGGCGCGGACGACGACGGCTGGTCCTTCGCCACCCACGCGCACAGCCGCAAGGGCGGCCACCTCGCCGCGCGCCCGTACGCCGCGCTGGCCTTCTACTGGCCGGTGCTGGGCCGCCAGGTGCGGGTGCGCGGGCCCGTCGCGGCGGCCCCGGCCGAGGAGGCGCAGGCGGATCTGCACGCCCGTTCCACCGGGGCGCTGGCTGCCGCGCTGACCGGCAGGCAGAGCGAGGTCCTCGGGTCGGCCCAGGAGCTGGCGCGGGCCTCGGAGGCGGCGTGGGAGCGGGCGCGGCACGCGCCGGACACCCCGGCCCCGTCCTGGACCCTGTACCGGCTGCGGGCGGACGAGGTGGAGTTCTTCCAGGGCGAGGCCCGGCGGCGGCACGTACGGCTGCGCTACCGGCGCGGACCGGAGGGCTGGGTCAGGGAGTCGCTGTGGCCGTGAGGACGGGCTCCGGGTCCGCGGCGAGACGGGCGTGCAGGTGGGCGTCGCGGAACGCGTCGCGGCGGCCGGCTTCGAAGATCGCGCCGCGCATGGTCCCCTCGTGCCGGAACCCGCACCGCGTGGCGACCCGGCAGGACGCCTCGTGTCCCAGCGCGTGGTTCAGCTCCAGCCGGTGCAGGCCGAGTTCGGTCAGCGCCCAGTGCGAGGCGAGCAGCAGGGCCCGGGTGGCGACGCCCCGGCCGCGTGCCTCGGGGAGCACCCAGTAGCCGACCAGGCCGCGCCGCATGACGGGGTGGATCTCGTTGACGCCGATGTGCCCCAGTGCGGTGCCGCTGCGGGCGTCGGCGATCCGGAAGGACGCCCCCGTGCCGTCCGCGTCGCGCCGCGCGCCCCGGCGCAGTGACTCCCGGGCACTGTCCGCGTCCGTGATCGGCCGGAGCGGGGTGTTCCAGCGCCGGAACTCCGGGTCCGTGAGGCCGCTCAGCCAGGTGTCCACGTCCGCCCGGGACCCGGGGTCCCAGGGACGGAGGCGCAGGCCGTGACCGTGAAGTTCGGGGAGGGGCCGGGTGTGCCCGGGTAAGGAGAACATGGGGACATTCAAGCCCGCGATCCCTACAGACGTGATCAATCCGCAACCAATTCCGGTCTTGACCGAGACCCATCAACCAGGGGCGTGATTACGCTCGCGCTCATGGCCGACTCCTCCGACACCTCCATGTCCGCGCAGCCCACCGTGCCGAACCGGGCGGACCGCCCCGTCTACGTCATCGGCGGTGGTCCGGGCGGACTCGCCGTCGCGTACGCCCTGCGCGCCCGGGAGGTGCGGGCCGTCGTCCTGGAGCGTTCCGACCGCGTGGGGGACTCCTGGCGGCGCCACTACGACCGGCTGCGTCTGCACACCACCCGGCGCCTGTCCGCGCTGCCCGGGCTGCCGATGCCGCGCCGGTTCGGGCGGTGGCCGGCCCGCGACGACATGGTCCGCTACCTGGAGAAGTACGCCGAGCACCACCGGCTGGAGATCGTCACCGGGGTCGAGGTCTCCCGGGTCGAGCGCACCCCCGACGGCACCGGCTGGCTGCTGCACGCCACCGGGGGCCGCGAGCTGACCGGCGCGGCGGTCGTCGTCGCCACGGGCTTCAACCACACGCCCCGCGTCCCCGACTGGCCCGGCCGGGACACGTACACCGGCGCGTTCCTGCACGCGTCCGAGTACCGCGACGCGAAGCCCTTCACCGGCCGGGACGTGCTGGTCGTGGGCGTCGGCAACACGGGGGCCGAGATCGCCGTGGACCTGGTGGAGGGGGGCGCCTCCCGGGTGCGCCTCGCGGTGCGCACCCCTCCGCACATCGTGCGCCGCTCGACCGCGGGCTGGCCCGCGCAGTACTCGGCTGTCCTGGTACGCCGGCTGCCGGTCGGCCTCGTCGACCGGTTGTGCCGGGTCCAGGCGAGGGTGGCACTGCCGGACCTGGCCGACCGGGGGCTCCCGCGCCCCGCCTCCGGTCTGTACAGCCGGGTGCTGGAGGGGGCGATCCCCGTGCAGGACGTCGGCCTCGTCGACGCCGTGCGCAAGGGGGCGGTGGAGGTCGTGGCCGCCGTGGAGGGGTTCGAGGAGGGCGAGGTCGTCCTGGCGGACGGCGACCGCATCACCCCGGACGCGGTCGTGGCGGCCACGGGCTACGTGCGCGGTCTGGAGGGTCTGGTCGGCGGGCTCGGCGTCCTCGACGACCGCGGCAGACCGGTCGTCCACGGCGCCCGCACCCCGGCCGCCGCGCCCGGCCTCTACTTCACGGGCTTCACCAACCCGATCAGCGGCAACCTCCGCGAACTGGCGTCGGACGCCCAGCGCATAGCCAGGGCGGTGGCCCGCGCGGGGGGCGCCTCCCGGCTCCCCGCGTAACTGCGGGCACGTCGTGCCTCCCCCAGTGCCTCAAGGGCCTGGGAGGTGCCCCGGGGCGGCACGGGCGGGCGGTGGGGGTACCTTCCGCTCATGGGGTCCCCCCGCTCATGGGGTCCCCCGCTCGAGCGAAGCCGGGAGTGGGGGAGCAGCCGACAGCGGGGGAGGCACCCCGCGAACGCCGGGCCGCGCGACACCCCCGCCCCACCCCGGCCCCGAGCCCTCAGGCGACCGCCGTCGCAAGGGGAGCCGGCCGCCGCCGGATCACCAGTGCCATCAGCGCCGCCGCGGCGCACAGCGCCCCCGACGCGTACCAGACCACGTCGTACGACCCGAACGTGTCCCGCGCGACACCTCCGAGGAAGGCGACGACAGCCGCACCCACCTGGTGCGAGGCGAGCACCCACCCGAACACGATCGGACTGTCCTCGCCGTAGTGCTCACGGCACAGGGCGAGCGTCGGCGGCACGGTGGCCACCCAGTCCAGCCCGTAGAAGACGATGAAGAACAGCATCGGCGGATGCACGCTCGGCGCCAGCAGGATCGGCAGGAACAGCAGCGAGATCCCCCGCAGCGCGTAGTACACCGCGAGCAGCCGGCGCGCGTCGAAGCGGTCCGTGAACCACCCGGACGCCACCGTCCCGACGACGTCGAAGACGCCGATGACCGCCAGCAGGGACGCCGCGGTCGTGACCGGCATCCCGTGATCGTGCGACGCGGGCACGAAGTGGGTCTGGACCAGCCCGTTGGTCGAGGCGCCGCAGATCGCGAAGGACCCGGCGAGCAGCCAGAACGGCCCCGTCCGCACCGCCGAGGACAGCACGGTCAGCGCACGCCGCGCGGCGCCCGGAACAGGCGCCGGCTTGGGTACGAACTCCTTCGCGCCGTACGGCTTCTGGCCCACGTCGGCCGGATGGTCGTGCAGCAGCAGCCAGACGAACGGGACCACCGCGAGCGCGGCGAGCGCCACGGTGACGGCCGCCGGCCGCCAGTCGTGCCGCGAGACGATCCAGGACAGCAGGGGCAGGAAGATCAACTGCCCGGAGGCGGACGCGGCGGTGAGGATGCCGGTGACCAGGCCCCGGCGCTCGGTGAACCAGCGGTTGGTGACGGTCGCGGCGAAGGCCAGCGCCATGGAACCGGAGCCGAGCCCCACCAGCAGGCCCCAGCACAGCAGCAGTTGCCAGGCCGCCGTCATCCACACCGTCAGGCCCGAGCCGAGCGCGATCACGCTGAGGGCGACCGCGACCACCTTCCGGATGCCGTAGCGGTCCATCAGCGCCGCCGCGAACGGCGCGGTGAGGCCGTACAGCGCGAGGTTCACGGAGACCGCCGCGCCGATGGTCCCGCGCGACCAGCCGAACTCGTCGTGCAGCGGGTCGATGAACAGACCCGGTACGGAGCGGAAGGCGGCGGCGCCGATGATCGTCACGAACGTGACGGCGGCGACGAACCACGCGCGGTGCACACGGGTGCGGGCCGGCTTCGGTCCGCTCGCGGGCGGCTCCACGACGGCGGCGGTCTCTCTTGTCCGGATCACGCCATAGAGCTTCCGGGATCGGACCCGCCACAACGAGTGGCCCGAAGGACAGCATTCGCTAGGATCGGGCCATGGATCCGGCCGAGCACCCGCACGCGTCCGCCGGCTTCCGGCCCCACCGCGTCGTCGTCCTCGCTCTCGACGGGCTGCTCCCCTTCGAGCTGGGCATCCCGCACCGCATCTTCGGCCGCCCGAGGGACGGGCGGGGGCGGCGCCTGTACGAGGTGATCACCTGCTCGGTCCGGCCGCCCGGGCCGGTGGAGACCGACGCCGACTTCGCCGTCCACGTCGCCCACGGCCCCGAGGCCCTCGCCACCGCCGACACGGTGATCGTCCCGGCCTCCTACGAGCTCGGCCCGGTGTACGAGCGGGGCGAGCTGACCGACGCGCTGGCCGCCGCCCTCGCCCGCATCCGCCCCGGCACCCGGCTCGCCTCCATCTGCACCGGCGTGTACGTCCTCGCCGCCGCCGGGTATCTCGACGGCCGGCCCGCCACCACCCACTGGGCCGACGCCGAGCGCTTCCAGCGGTTGTTCCCCCGGATCGACGTCGACCCGGACGTGCTGTTCGTCGACGACGGCTCCATCCTGACCTCGGCGGGCGTCGCGGCCGGGATCGACCTGTGCCTGCACATGGTGCGGCGCGACCACGGCGCCGCCGTGGCCAACGAGGTGGCCCGCCGTACGGTCGTACCGCCGCACCGGGACGGCGGGCAGGCGCAGTACATCGAGCGGCCGGTGCCCGATCCGCGGCAGTCCTCCACGAGCGGCGTCCGCGCGTGGGCGCTGGGCCGGCTGCACGAGCCGATCCGGCTGCGCGACATGGCCGCGCGGGAGGCGATGTCGGTACGCACCTTCACGCGCCGCTTCCGGGAGGAGGCCGGTGTCAGTCCGGGGCAGTGGCTGACCCGGCAGCGGGTGGAGCGGGCCCGGCACCTGCTGGAGTCAACCGATCTGTCCGTGGACCAGGTGGCCCGCGACGCCGGCTTCGGCACGGCCCAGTCGATGCGGCAGCACCTCCAGGCGGCGCTGGGGGTGACGCCGACCGCATACCGGCGGACCTTCCGGGCCGGCGGGCGGCAGCCGGGAGCGGTCGTGCCGGCCGGAGAGTGAGCGGGAGGCCGTCCACAGGCTGTGGGGGAACCGGGTGCTCCTGCCGGCGGTGGCGGTGCGGCGCTGTCCGCCCCGAGCACGGCAGCGCCGCACCGCTCTTCGGCTCCGGCGCTCCCTCCCGGGCTCCCCCTCGGCCCTGGGGAACCGGCGCCGGATCACGACCCACGCTCGTCGAGGGCTCCCGTCGTCGGGCCCTCGCCGTCCCCTCGCGGCGAATCGCTGACGAACAGCGTGATCAAACGGACACGGCGCGTCAACACCGGTTCGGGTGACAATGGGCAGGTTGAGGCATATGCCCTGTTCGCCGACACCGCGCACGGAAGCACACCCGGCGCACCGACTCGCACGCCCACCCGCGCGACCGGCCCACCGTGCACCCGTGCCCCTGCCGAGGCGCGGGGAGCCGCGCGACCCCCAGGGGCGCGGGGAGCCGCGCGACCAGCCGCACGCGACCCGCGCCCGCCGCACGACCCGGCACCCCGAGCTCTCACGCGCCCGCACAGCACGCCCCGCGTGCACTACACCACTTCGTACGCCAGCCCACCGCACGCGGTCGCCCCGCCGGACATCTGCGCGCAGCGATCCAGCTCGCACCAGATCCGCTTGCCGGCCCCCTCCGCGCTCCAGCCCCAGCGGTCCGCCAGCCCGTCCACGAGGGCGAGCCCGCGTCCGCCCGTCGCCCCGCCGTCCACACAGCGCGGCACCGGCGCCCGTTCGCTGCGGTCGGCCACCTCCAGGCGGACGGTGGCCTCCTCGTCGTCCGCCCCCGGCAGGGAGAGCCGCAGCACGGCCGGACAGCCGGTGTGCACCACGGCATTGGTGACGAGCTCCGAGACGAGCAGGATCAGGGTCTCGGCGAGCGGTTCGTCGGCCTCTATGCCCGAACCGGCCAGTCGCGAGCGGGCCCACCGCCGGGCCCGTCCCACCTCAGCGGGGTCGGGCCGGATCTCCAGTTGCACTTGAAGCACCTGCACCGCTCACACCATCCGAACCGGCGGACACTTGGACTCGCGCCTCACGAGGGCCACGATCGTAGCCATTTCCTGCATGGCCGGGACAACGGCCGGGACGGGGGTCACGGAACGTGAATCCCTTGCGGGACAGCATGGTTGACGTACAGTCACCCCAACAAGCGCTTCGGGCATATTCCAGCGCGAAGGAGTACACGTGCGGCATACTGTGCGACGCCCGCCACGGGAAGTCGCACGGGAGCCGGCATTCCGCCTGGCCACCCGGTGGACAGCCGCAGGCAGCGGCCGGTGGGGAGTCGCCCCGGGGGCGACTCCGGCGCGGTGCGTGCCCGGGACCACTCGCATCCGACACAAGGTACCGGAGCGGACGTCCGACTCCGGGCCGTGACGGGAGCCGCACAGGACACAAGCCGGTATCAACCCTCCGTGATCATGGGAATGCCACGATCCGTGACATGCGCGCGGAGGTGTTCCACCGGGGCTACTCGGGGACGGTGAAGTAACGGGCGAAGGACCGGACGATCTCCTCCTCGCCGATCCTGCCGTCACCGTCGGAGTCCAGCGCGGCGGCGGCCGTCCGGGCGAGGTCCCCGGGGACGCCGAGCGCCTCGATGACCCGCGCGGTGTCCTCGACGGTGGCCGCGCCGTCACCGTCGGTGTCGGCGACGGCGAGCGCCGCGTGCAGGAAGGGGCGGGCGATCTCGGCGAACCGGTCCGGGTTGTCCCGCAGTCGCTTGACCGCGCCGTTCACGAACTCCTCGCGCGTGATGCGCTGGTCTCCGTCGCGGTCCGCGATCCCCGCCATGCCCTGCCAGAACGCCTCGGCTCCGACATACAGGGCCTGGCCCCGGTCGGAGCGGGCCGCGACGGCGAACTCGGCGAGCAGCGCCTTGGCCGCTCCGCTGAAGTCCTCGCGGTCGATGTAGCCGTTGCCGTCCTGGTCGAAGCCCGCGAAGCGGGCCGCGATCCTGCGCTCGTACTCGCTGGTGACCATGTCTCTCAGGCCGCCTTAGGTCAGTGGGGTCGTCTCGCTGGGAGCGTACGTGGTGGAGGGCCGCCCGGGAGCCGGAAAACGACGCCTGGGCCAAGACCGGGGGAATAACGGGACAAGCGTGTGACACGTGTGAGCGCTCGTACGCGGCGTCACGCCGACAGCGGGCGGGAGTCCTCGTCGACCGCGGAAGGGACGTCCGGGTGGATCTCGAAGAGCCGGCGGACCCCGAGGGCGCCGAGCACCTTGTTGACGTGACTGCCGTCGGCGGCCCCCCGCGCGGGAAGGATCAGCCGCAGGCTGCCCCCGCAGGAGCGCAGCAGCCGGCGGGAGGCGATGAGCACGCCGACCCCGCTGGAGTCGCAGAACCACACCTCGGAGAGGTCGAGGACGAGGCTGTGCCGGCCCTCGGCCACCACGTCGTGCACCCGCTGGCGCAGCACCGGGGACGTCACCAGGTCCAGCTCGCCCGACACCCGGAGCACGGCCCACTCGCCGTGCTCCTTGTCGGTCACTTTGAAGGTCACCACCACGCCCCTCGCTCGCCGAAACGGAAGCAGTCCCTACGCTTCCTTGCAGCGCGGCTGCCCACCGGCCGTTCCCTGAAACACGGGCCGAGAAACGGCTGCCGAACAGGAAGGGCTTAATTTAGTCGTCTTAGAACTGATTCGATCAGTTCCGATCGGCGCGGAGGTGGGGGATGCGGCCCGGACGGCGTCCGGCATGGGCGGGCGGCCCTCTACCACCTGTGGCTCTTCCCGGGGCGCACATTGCCATAAAGGGGCGTGCGCCCTTCTACGTGCCGACTACATTCTTGGAGTCACCGACCACACGCCGGACCCGGACACCGACCACCCCGGGGCCGGGGGAGGAACAGGGGGTGAGGGGCCGCATGCCGAAAACGGACGTACCGCCCCGCTGGGACCGCAGGATGCAGCAGCGGCTCGCGCGCGGGGAGGCGGCCGCCCTCGGCGAGCTCTACGACCGGTTCGCCTCGCTCGTGCACGGCCTCGCCCACCGCGTCCTCGGCGACGAACACGCCGCCGACACCGTCACCCGCGACGTCTTCGCCCACGTCTGGGAACACCCGGACTCCTACGACCCCGCGCAGGAACCCCTGCGCACCTGGCTCGCCACGCTGACCAGCCGGCTGGCCGTACGACGGCTGCGCACCACGGAGACCGCGGCGCTCGCCCGCGGCGGCCCCGGCACCGCGGAGGACCTGGAGCGCACGGTGCGGCACGCCTCGGTGACGGCCCGCGCCGACTACATCGTCCAGTCCATGCCGGCGCCCCTGCGGGCCGCCCTGGAGCTGGCGTACTTCCAGCGCCGGGACTACCGCCAGACCGCCGCCGACCTGGGCGTCACCGACGACGAGGCCCGCCGCCGGCTCCGCCTCGGCCTGCAGCTGCTGGCCACCGCGCACGACACCGGGGCCCCGGACACCCCGCCCGGGATCGGGGGTGCCGCGTGAGCGGGCACCGGGCCGGCCACGCCGAGCCGCACGACGACCAGGAGAAGGGCGCCGAACCGCTCGTGCTGGAACACCACGTGCTGAAGTCGCTGCTGGGTGCCTGGGCGCTGGCCGCCTGCGCGCAGGCGGAGGCGGACGCCGTCGAGGAGCACCTCGGCACCTGCGGACCCTGCGCGGACGAGGCGCTGCGGCTGCGCGAGGCGGTCGGCCTGCTCCAGCGGCCCGAGAGCCTGGACCTGGACCCCGGCCTGCGCACCCGCGTCCTGGAGTCCTGCCTGGAGCGGCGCCCGCCCCGCATCCCCGTGCCGGAGTGGGCCGCCGCGTACGACGCCGAGACCGCGCGGCTGGACGCGCTGCTCCAGGACTTCGGCGACTCCGAGTGGCACGCGCCGGTGCGGCTGCGCTGGTACGAGTCCGACGAGGCGAGCAGCCGCCGTACCACCGTCGCCGGGGTCATCGCGCACCTGCTGACGGTCGACGGGCTGGTCGCGGTCGCCCTCGGCCTCGACGACCCGCTCGGTGACGCCACACCCGCCCGGCCCACCCCGTCGGACCGCACCGAGGCGTACTGGCGGGCCGCCCGCTTCCCGCCCACCCGCTCCGTACGGGCGCCCTGGCGGGAGCAGAGCCACGGCCTCGTGCGGACGGTGTCCTTCACGGGCGGCGGCACCGGACGGCTGCCGGTGTCGTACGGCGACTACGAACTGCCGCTGCACGACGCGATGCTGGACCGGGCCTTCGAGTGCTGGGTGCACGCGGAGGACATCGCCGAGGCGGTGGACTACCCGTACGACCCGCCCTCCGGGCGGCATCTGCACCACATCGTCGACCTGGCCGCGCGGATGCTGCCGGCCGTCCTCGAGCACCGCCGGCAGTACGGGCTGGCCTCCCCCGTGGAGCGGCACCTGGTCGCCGCCGGGGAGCCGGGGCGCAGTCTGCGGCTGGAGATCGAGGGGTCCGGCGGAGGCGAGTGGCTGATCCCGCTGGACTCCCCCGCGGCGAAGGGCTCCGCGGAGCACGAGGTGGCGCACGTCGCGCTGGACGGGGCGGAGTTCTGCCGGCTCGCGGCGGGGCATGTGCCGCCGCGCGAGGCCGCGGTGGGGCAGGTCGGAGACCGTGACGCCATCAAGGACGTGCTGTTCGCGGCGGCGAGCATGAGCCGGATGTAGGGGCGGGTTCCGTTTCGTCGGCGGGTGCGGGTGGTTCGTGGTTGCTCGCGCGGTTCCCCGCGCCCCTTGAGTACGTGCAGTGGACGTACCTCTCAGGGGCGCGGGACTGTATCGATATGCGGCTCCGCCGCGTGGGCGCGAACGGCCCCCACGCACCCGCACCCGCACCCGCCGACGAAACGGATGAAACCGAGCTGTCAGGCGAAAACGACCGTCCGCCGCCCGTTGGGCAGAATGCGGCGCTCCGCGTGCCACTTCACCGCCCGCGCCAGCGCCTGGCACTCCACGTCCCGGCCGATCGCGACGAGCCCCTCGGGGGTGACGTCGTGCCCCACCCGCTCGACCTCCTGCTCGATGATCGGCCCCTCGTCGAGGTCGGCGGTGACGTAGTGCGCCGTGGCACCGATGAGCTTCACACCCCGCGCGTGCGCCTGGTGGTACGGCTTCGCGCCCTTGAAGCTCGGCAGGAAGGAGTGGTGGATGTTGATGATCCGCCCGGAGAGCTGCTTGCACAGGTCGTCCGAGAGGACCTGCATGTAGCGGGCGAGGACGACGAGCTCGACGTCGCTCTCGCGCACGATCTCCAGCAGCCGGGCCTCGGCCTCCTGCTTGCCGTCCTTCGGCACCGGGATGTGGTGGAAGGGAATGTTGTACGAAGCCACCAGTTCGGCGAAGTCGGTGTGATTGGACACCACCCCGGCGATCTCCACCGGCAGCGCTCCGGTCCGCGCGCGGAACAGCAGGTCGTTCAGGCAGTGCCCGAACCTGCTGACCATGAGCAGGATGCGCATCTTCTCGTCGGCCCGGTTGATCTGCCAGTCCATGTGGAAGGAGTCACCGATCGCCGCGAAGCTCGCCCGCAGCTTCTCCACGGTCACCGGGGCGTCCGCCGAGAAGTGGACGCGCATGAAGAACAGTCCCGTGTCGTGGTCGCCGAACTGCTGGCTGTCCTCGATGTTGCAGCCGGTCATGAAGAGGTAGCTCGACACGGCGTGCACGATGCCCTGCTTGTCGGGGCAGGACAGGGTGAGGACGTACTGGTCGGCCGGGGCCGCGGCTCGGGTGGACTGCTCGCTCATGCAGAAAAGGGTCCCACACGCGCAGTCGCACCCGGCCGGCCGTTCCGCTACGCGGACCGCGTCAGGATCCGCAGCACCTCGAGGGTGCTCGGCGGCGCGTCGGGGTCGTCGCCGTCGCTCGCCGCCATCCGCATGTGCGCGTCCCGCGCCGCCCGCACCGCCTCCGGCCACCCCTCGTGCTCGAGATAGGCGGCCACCGGCGCGTCCGGCCCGACCTGGTGCATGATCCGCAGCACGCGCAGCACCGCGGTGTCGACGAGCGCCGCCTCCTGGGAGTCGCGGAAGATGGTGCCGACGTACTTCTCGGCGGACCAGCTGTCCAGCCAGGTGTCCTCGACCAACCGGTAGACGGCGTCGGTGACGTCGCCGTAGCCGTCGACCCCGGCCAGCCAGACGTCCCGCTGGAAGGCGGGATCGGAGAGCATGTGCAGCGCGGAACGCACATTGCTGCGCCAGCGCCACCACGGCATGTCATTGAGTGGCATGCCGCCCATGGTGGAGGAGCGACGGCCGCGACGGGAAGAGTTCTCCGAACCTTGCACGATCGTCGATCGTACGTTTCCGCGCCACACGGGTCGTACGGGACCCCGTAATTCACCCCGGTGTCACCGCCCGTCGACCAAGGGTCACTCCGGGGTTGGTCATGTGGCGGAATCGTGCGTGAGCATGACCGGCAGGCGACGCATCCGCAGCATCCTCCTCTCCCGCCTCCTCCACCGGCCCGTCAGAGCCGGCGCCCTGACCACGGGCGCACTGGTGGCGTGCGCGTCGCTCGCCGCCGGATGCGGGATCGTCCCCGGTGCCACGGGGGGCTCCGGGGACGACGGCCCCATCACCGTGATGACGTGGGCGCCCCAGGACACCAAGGCCACCAACAAGCCCGGGATGCCCGCGTTCGCCAAGGCCTACGCCCGCTGGGTCAACTCCCAGGGCGGGATCAACGGCCGCCGGCTCCACGTGCTGACCTGCAACGACGAGAACGACACCGTGGCCGCCGCGCGGTGCGCCCGGCGCGCGGTGCAGGAGGGGGCCGTCGCGGTCGTCGGTTCCTACAGCCAGTACACCGACTCCTTCATGCCCGCCCTGGAGGGCTCCGGCATCCCGTACATCGGCGGTTACGGCATCACCAACGACGAGTTCACCAGCCCGCTGTCCTATCCCGTCAACGGCGGCCAGCCGGCGTTGCTGGCCGGTCTCGGCCGCACCCTGGCCGACAGCTGCGGGCCGGTCACCCTGATCCGGCCCGACACCATCGCGGGCGACCAGCTGCCGCCGCTGCTCGACTCGGGCCTGGAGGCGGGCGGGCACCCGCGGTCCGGTGACCAGCGGGCGGCGGAGGACGCCACCTCGTACAGCGACCAGGCGGTGCAGGCCCTGGAGCGCGTCACCACGGACGTGGCCGGGCGGGGCTGTGTGGTGCCCGCCCTCGGCGACCGCACGAACACCTTCATGGACTCCTTCCGGCGGACCCGCGCCGACTACCCCGAGGTGCGCACCGCGACCGTGCTGGGCAGCGTCGACCAGTCGACGATCGACGCGTCCGGCGGGGCGTCGGGGCCGTACGAGGGGTCGTACGTCACCGGCTGGTACCCGGCGGCGGGCGACGCCCGCTGGGACCCGATGAAGAAGGTGATCAAGGAGGAGGCCTTCGGTGACAACCGGGTCGACGCCGCGGACGCCGGGGTGCAGACCACCTGGATCGCCTACACCGTGTTCAAGCAGGTCGTCGAGTCGCTGGGGGACGGCGAGGTGAGCGCCGACACGGTGAGCGAGGCGCTGGACAGCGGACTGAAGGTCACCACGGGCGGGCTCACCCCCACCCTGCAGTGGGACTTCCAGGACGAGCTCGCCGCCGTCGGTTTCCCCCGCCTGGTCAACGCGAACGTGACCCTGCAGGTGGTCCGGGACGGCCGGCTGGTCGCGGCCCGCAAGGGCTTCACCGACGTGACGAAGACGCTGCGGGAAGCGGATCTGGGATGACCCGCGGTGCTGCCCGGACGTCCGGGCAGCACCGCGGGTCATCCCA